>DAOTAI010000058.1:0-16520 GCA_035593865.1 Acidobacteriota bacterium | reverse complement strand
ACGTCGACCCGGTAAGTCCCCGCATCCAGGTTGGTGAAGAAGTACCGGCCCATGGCATTGGTGGTGGTTGTTCCAATGATCTGGCCCGCCTGGTTAAGAAGGTTGAGAGTCACGCCGGCGATGCCAGGTTCGCCCGGATCCTGGATGCCGTCGCCATCGGCGTCCGACCAGACGAAATCGCCGATCACGCCTTGCCCGGCATAGCCAAAATCGGCTGTCCGGCAGTGTTCGTCATAAGCCAGGGTAGGCCGATCCGCGCCTGGTATGGTGTCCGAGAGAATGTAGTAGTTACCCGAGGCCGCGGCATCTCGCGGAGCTGTTCTGGTGAAACCAGCCGGAAGCGTGCTCTCGTCGACGACGACCTTGTAATCGCCGCTGTAGAGCCAGCCCCACTTGGTTTGCCACTTGCCGCCCGGCAACCGATCGAAAACATAGTAGCCGTTGCCGTCGGTGATCCGGCTGGCAATCAACTCGTCATACTCCTCCAGGAACTGGCCGTCGCCGTCCCGGTCCCAGTAAAGAAGGACCCTGACACCCGGTATGCCCGGCTCGAAGTAATCCTGTTCCCCGTCCCAATCCCAGTCATACCAGACAAAATCCCCGATGGATGCTTCGGCCGGAATCTGCGGCGTATCCTCCAGCACTTTCGAAGGAGAATTGTGCGCTCGAGCCACCACCTCGATAACCGGCTCTCCGGGGAAGGTCTCCAGCGGTATCGCCATTTCGATGGCGTAAGTGAAGTCGAACTCTGCGGCCGCTTCCGGACAAATGGCACGATAGTAGTACTGACCGGGTTTGCCGGGAATGGGAGTCAGGGGCGGGGAGTTCTGGAAGAGATCGATCGTCTGTCCGTTGCAGTTCGGTATCCGGGAAGTTCTGCTGACCGGGTCCCAGTAGTAGTCAAGAGCGTGCTCAAGTGACGACGCAAAGTCGATGTTTTCTCTAAGCCACTCGGGTGTCTTCCCTGTCGGCAGGTAAGTCAACAGTTGCCCATCGCCTCCCCAGAAGCCCATGCATTCGTAGCCCGAGGGGTGGGTCGCGCTTCTTCCCTCCAGGTAGTCCGAGAAGAAACTGAGTTTTACCTTCTGTTCCCTGTCGTAGAAAATGAACTCGACATGATCGCTTTTGTGTAAGTGGCTGAAGGTATGGTTGTTCCAGGTATGGTGCTTGTTTGATCCGTAAGTGTTGTCGTTGATGTTGCGCGGATTCTGCGCGTAATAGACGAACAGGTGCGTGGCGTTCGAGTAAGTATACAGCTCGCCGCTGGCCATGTTCGGGTCCGGCCCGTAATCGAAAAAGCGAAATTTAGCGTAGTCGGCGGTGTACGCCTCATCGCGAAGGCCGTCTATCTGGGCGGCTGGGATCTGTGCCCAAACCACCGTGCTCTGCAACCAACCAAGAACCAGGAATGACGCAATAACGCGGGCGCCACTACGGTAGATACCCGTCGAGCTCAGCTGAGCCGCCAATCGACCGAACATGACCCCTCCCCGTCGTGTATGTGCGGCAAAGGATATTGCATACGATGTCGGTTGGCAAGCGCGAAAAAAGCAGCCGCACAAAAAGCAGGTCTGAAGAGGCGGCAGGAGGTTATCCGCGTAATCCGCGTTATCCGTCCTATCCGTGGGGGATGGAAGCCCACGGATAAGACGGATAACGCGGATTACGCGGATAGCTTATTACGCGGATAACAGACGGGCCAAATGGGTGGCTGCACGCCGGAGGGGAGTGGGCGTGGTCGCCCAGGCAAGGGCGGGGAGGCGGCGCCAGCAGGAATTGGGGGAAAAAATTCTGGAACCCCTCCTGACCTCGGTGACTTTTGCTATTACCCGGGCGCCACTGACTCTATCGCACTCGCCCCGGCTGGCGTCCCCGCGTATCAGGAAAAACATCTCCTCGCCAATCGCTTTTTTCCACAGAACGCGGTGAACCAGGGGCCTGCCGTTCTCGGCCTGGTATAGCACGATATCGCCGATGCACACTTGCGCCGGTGTTACCGCTTCCAGCGTCAGCAGGTCTCCATCCCTGAGAAAAGGGCGCATGCTCTGGCCTCGCGCTTGAAAGCGCAGTCGTCCGGCGTGGGAGCTGATTTCGCGGCAAAGCTCGGCAAAATCAACTCCGCTGATCCTCAGCTCGCGCTCGCTTTCTGCCGCATTGTCGACACTCGGACCGGTTGTTGCTGGCACGCTAACCCCGGCGTTTCTGTCCAAGGTCGCCTGCCAGGCCAGGCGCAGCGGACGGACAAGATAGTAAAGGAAGTAAAACCGATCCGGGATGGCGGCGAACCTCCAGTCGGAGGCCGAAGGAAGAAGCGCTCGCTTGAACACGTAATTCACAACTCCCCAGCCGCGGTCCACCATGCTCAGCCTGAAAACCACGGTCGGCACGTTTCCCGCCTGTTCTCCGTTGCTTTGTCCCAGGCGGTTGATTGTCTTCTGCACACGGCGGTCTGGCGACCGCCTCGTAAGGACGCCCCTGATCTCCTGAGGTATGGGCCAGTCGAGAAGCTGCGAGCAAACTTGAAGCCCCGTGGTCAGGATTTTGGCCATTCCGCGGTTTCGAGCCTGGCAGGCCAGCCCTGCCCAGTCCCAGTCGCTATGGCTCTCGATATGTTTGACGACATCCGCAAAATGAACCACTCGATGCCAGGTATGGAGACTCCCATGAAACAGGAGATAGAGAAGGACGTCCTCCTTCGGCGCCGCCAGAATCGCGCGCCCGTCCAGTGAGGCTGTGGCCGGTATGTCAAACCAGCCGGCGTAATCAAACCGAACCGGCACATATTCCGGGGCAAACCGCCACTGTAGGTCTACAACGGGAGCGCCCGCAGTGTGCTGAGAATTGCGCTGAGAATTGCGCTGAAAGTTGCGCTGAAAATGAAGAGCGCAGTCGTTTTTTACGAGCAGCTTCTTTTGGCGCGGCGTCAATTTCTCTTCGACCGCGAATCCGAGGCTTTCAAGGAGCGAGGCTGCGTCCCAGAGGTCCGAAGTACGAACCAGGAGGTCGATATCGCCCGCCTGGCGCAGGCAGATATCGCCGTAGGCCGATTCAGCCAGGGCCGGGCCCTTGAAAGGGATGACCGGGATGCCGGCGGCCTCAAAGGCGTCCAGGATACGATGCAGCTCTTGGGTGAGTTGGACGCTACCCTGGATATTCGCAAACCAGGCGCGCTCCAGTGGCGCGATAATTTCGGGTGAGACTGGGGGCTCGAGCCGGGCAATCTGCGAATAGCCAAGCGGCAGTACGCCGTGCCGGGCGGCGGTGTCACGAAGCCTGGTCGGGTCGACGCGCTCCAGGAGAGACCGCAGCCGGTCAGGTCTCGCGCCCCGGAACCTGGCGCACTCCAGCGCCACCTGGAGCTCGATCGAAAAACTTCCGCCCGTCATTCTCTGGGCCCTATCCGCGGGAAAGCTTCATCCGCGTCATCCGTGTTATCCGTCCTATCCGCGGGCAAAGCTTCATCCGCGTTATCCGTGTTATCCGTCCTATCCGCGGGCAAAGCGGATCCCGCCCCATCCAGCAGCCGTGCCTGTATCGCAAACAAGCGCGCATAGTGCCCGCCAAGTCTGAGCAGCTCCTCGTGACTCCCTCGCTCGGTAATCCTCCCCTCCTGCAGCACATAAATGACATCAGCCATCCGAAGCGCCGAAAACCGATGACTGATCAGGATGGCGCTCCGCTCCCCGATAATCCGCCGGAAATGAAGGAAGAACTCGGATTCTGAAAAGGGGTCAAGCGAGCTCGTGGGCTCATCCAGCACCACCAGCTGCGAGTCGCGGAAGAGCGCACGGGCGAGCACCACTCTCTGCCATTCCCCGGCGCTGATGTCGGTGCCGTTTTCGAACTGGCGGCCTAATACGGACTCGTAGCCCTCCGGCAGCTTAGCGACAACCCGATCGGCGCCGGCGCGTTCGGCGGCTCCCCTGATCCGACCGCCGTCCAGCGGCGCCGAGACGTCTCCGACCCAGATGTTCTCCCTGACCGTCATGTGAAATCGCGAATAGTCCTGAGAAATGACACTGATTTGAGATCGCCACTGGACGGGGTCAATTTCTCGCAGATCCTGTCCGTTGACTATTATCCGTCCCTCGACTGGGTCATAAAGTCGCGCCAGCAGCTTGATCAGTGTGCTTTTCCCGGCGCCGTTCTCGCCGGCGAGCGCCACCACCGTCCTCGGCGGGACTTCAAAGTCAATCTTTTCGAGCGCGGTCCTGTCACTCCCCGGATAGGAGAAGCTCACGCCCTCAAATCGGACCGCCAGCCCCTCCCGTTTGCCGTCTTCCGCCGATACGCGCCCAGTGATCTCAGGCTTTATTGCCAGAAAATCCTGAAAATCGCCCAGGAAGAGGCTGTCTTCATAAAGGCCGGCGAGTCCTCGAAGCAGGTTTTGCAGGAATCCCAGGCCGCTTTGAAATCCCTGGTAGTACATGGCGAGGCCGCCCAGCGTGATCTCGCCGCTTACGGTCTTGTAACAGATCAGCGCCAGCGCGCCGAAAACAGCCGCCGTAGCAAAGATCTGGGCGACTGAGTCAGCTGCTACCCGGGCGCGCGACAAGCGCAGGCGATCCTCGTTTATCTGGTTGCGAAGCTGCTCGGCGCGTTTGGCAAAAAGTCGCCCCACGTCAAGCAGCCGCACTTCACCCGCATGCTGCAGGCTGGTGATCAGCCAGTTGTAGTACCAGCTCCGTCGGTGCCTGGCTGTCTGTTGCTGATCGAGTGCAAAAAGCCTTCGGGAGTGCGAAAGCCTGACGAGCATGCCGGGAAGGGCCGCGGCTACGAGAAGGATGCCTACCACCCAGTCGAGCGCTAGGAGGAGAACGATGATTCCAGCAAGGGCGAGGGCCGCCTGCCCCACCTGCACCAGGGAGTTGACGATCCGGGTGGGGCGATAGCTGGCTTCTCTTTGCGAGCGATGAAGCGTGTCGTGGTAACGCGAATCCTCGTAGTAAGCCAGGTCGACCGCGATCGATTGCTCGTGCAGGATCCGGGACACGTGCTCCGTGACTTGCACCGATTGGCTCTCCTGGGCCAACTCGGAGAGTGACCGGGTCAGGGAAGTGGCAAGCGCGAGCCCGCCGGCCAGAATCAGCCAGGGAATGACTTCGCCGAACCCGGATTGGCCGTTTCTCGTGAGCGCCTGGCTGACGACATCCACGATTCGTTTCAGAACAACCAGGCCGGCAAGGGGTAGCAGCCCCTGGGCGGCAACCAGCCCGATCTGGCAAAGCGTCCAGCGCGGCGCCGCCTGCCAGACCAGACGCAGGGCCAGCAACAATCTTGTCCCGTTCTTGAGAGTGCTTTCGAGCGTCGGCTGCAGCACGCAGGGGATTATACTCTCAAGTCCACTTTCAGCACGGGCCGATAAAGAAGGCGGCACCTCAACCGCCGCCTGGGTCCCTGCTTGTAGTTCCGCCTTCAGGCGGGCCTTAAATCGTTCATATAGCAACAGTTGACCGCTGGGCAACTGCCCGGCTAAAGCCCGTACTACGAACGGGCCGGTCCTTGGTAACCGCCCGCCTGTCATCCGTGTAATCCGCGTAATCCGTGCTATCCGCGGGAGATGAACACCCCGCGGAGGCACGGATTACACGGATTACGCGGATATCGGATGGGCGAGAAAACTGAATAGACCTAAGGCGGTGAAGACTGGCCACAGGGGATCGGCCAGTCTTCCAATACATCCCAGACTGACGCGTTACCTCAACCGCAATGTTGGGTCTCCGAAAAGGAAGAACGTCTGGCGGACATCCTGGTCGGTGATCCCCACTTTCGCGGCGGCCAAAGCTTCACCGAGAGTCTTGCCCTCAAACAGCTGCGAGTAGAAATTCTGGGCAAGCGCGCTCTGACCACTTGGATCGGTGAGCGCTGACGATGCCAACACGGCCACCGCCCCGCCCCCTGCCGATTTGAGCAATGCTTCTGCCAGACTTTCGCTGTAGATGTCATCGAACATGCCATTGAGACAGTTAAGCGCGACGACTATCGGCAAACGGTCACCGTTTGTCAGCGCTGCCGCGTCATTTACATCGAAAACTCCTTTTTTCGTCCAGAAGCCGGTTGAACCGTGTCCAATGTAATTCACCAAGAGGTGGCCCGTGTTGAATGCCTCCGCAAGGGCGGCGCGTTGAGAACTCTGCGGTAGGAGGCCGAGTTTCAGATCCAAGCCGGTCACCGAAGGAGGCAACTGCCCCTGGAGCGATGCAGACGCTTCCTCGAAGCTGAATGCCTCTATATCCTCTTGGTCACTGACGAACACTGCGCGATGTCTCCAATCCCCGAAGCTCTCCTGGTACGCGGCAAGCTTATCGACGACCCTGTTTGCCTCTTCGACCGACCGTACCGGCAACCTCCCGATCGCGATCTCCGGCATGGCCCTGTTCTGAAAGTCGACGAACCAGTCATCGGAGGACGTCGTCAATAGGTTGGTCGCGAGAAGCCGGGTAGGAACGAAGTCAAAATCGCCGCTTCCCAGGTAATTGCGCGGGTCAAACGTGGCATCGCCGAAGAGAACAACGAAACGCGGCGCTTTGGCCCACGTTGAGACGGCGTGTTCCAGGAAGGAGCGGATGGCTGCCGGATCTTTCATCCCGTAGCTGAACTCGTCGTACACGTCTTCCACATCCACCACCACGGTCTGGTATCCCTCCCCTTCTCTCAGGAGGCGGAGTCGCTCAGCTGCACTAGTGAAGACGCGGTGAGTAATGATGATAAAATCCGCTGAATTGCTGGCATCATTCCACCTCGATCGTGCGTTCGTTGATATTTTGGAAGGAACCTTGACGGCGGAATCGGCAAAAGCAAAGAGGACCCTTTCTCCCTGGCCAGGCCGACTCCCGACCTTGACGCCGAATCCATCAGGCGTCTTGACAACTTCTCCCAGGAGCTCTACGCAGTTTTCCGGATCGGTTACGTCGACCACCCGTACATTGGGGGAAGAAAAGCCGTGTACCGTTATCTTCTTTTGAGCAGGAACACTGCACAGCAGTTCATCGTTCTCCGCCACGAACTTTCGGGAGTACGTCAGCCTGGTATAGTCAACGGCTGAGACATCGGTTTCTCCCCCTTCTGACACCAGCTTGACGCGATTATCTCCTGCCCGAAGCAGTCCCTGGTCAAAGGAGAACGCCTGGGACTTTCGTTCCATGCCTTCGAATTCGACGACCCCGAGCCGATAGCCGTTCAAACTCACGCTGACTCGATGAGCAAAGTCCGTAATCCCCTGGAGAGATACTTCCAGTTCCGCTGCCAATGACGAATTCGGCTCAGGATGAGTCAGCGTAAGAACCTGCTCACACGGAGTCGAAGTGACCAGGTCACCGAAGAAGTTGTCGCGCGAGTCGTCCAGGACATTCGCTACGTAGACGGTGCGATCTCTTCGCTCAACGGTCGTCCAGAAATGAATCGGCCCAGCTGCCGCGCCCGGCGGCTCGATGAGCGGCAACTCCTTGGCCGGTTGGTGCGAGTCTGCTACCAGCCAGTAAATTCGAGCGTCGGTCGATGGTGTGTCAATGCCACGGCCGTAAAATTCGACAGACTCTTCACCTGCTCCCCTGCTTCTTGCTCTGCGAGAGGGTTGAACGGAGTTGATACGCAGTGGCACTCTCTTTCCCTCGCAGTACAGGCGCAGATTGTCCGAAACATGCAGCCCCGCTGCAGCCAGCTGAGCCCTTGTGATCCGGTACCATCCATCTTGCTTTACTGCCATTCGCAAGGCCCGAGGATTGTCCGCCAGTGACCACTGTGTCACCAGATCGCCGGATTTGGACGCGAGTTGCACCGGATGTATTTGCCGGGTTGACCCCGCCCGGTCACCCGGCACAGAGGTATTAGCATCCGCCAACAGGACGCTGTTCCGCCTCGATGCCAGGACGCGTGGCGACTCGCTTTCGGTTACGGCAATCGGTCCGTGAAGGGTCTTTTGGCCGCTTAGATCGACATCTTCCAGCCAGTACCGGCTCATCCGCCCGCCGTTTGGGTCGAACCATTGGTAGGACCGCCCGGCTCCCATTTCCCGGCCGCTGCCTACGAAAAGGGCTGATCCGGCCACGAGGGAGGGGGTGATTCGGACCCGACCGTTTTTATCTTCTCGATATAAGTTGAACCCAAGATTGTCAAACTCGTAGTCGGTGTCCCAGCGGACGAGAACACCGCTGTCCTGCTCGTGAGCCGAGATATGGCGGACGCGGGCAAGGGTGGGGGTTTTGACGGGTTGGAGCACCGAAACGGCTATCGCGTAATCAGACGAGGGATTCACCGTCCAACGACATGAAATGTACTCCCAGTTTTCATAGTCGCCGAGAATGCCCGGCTTAGTACTGCTGCCACCTTTCACGTCATCAGAAGTCGATCCGGTTGATGTGTTCCAATGTTCTGTCTGAGGCGAGAGCGGAGTGACGGTGCTGGTTCCTAAAACTGCGACAACGTCAACTGCCACTGTCCGCACGTACCCTTCGCTGTCCTTCCGCGCCAGGGTACCCGTTCCCTGGAAACCGCCGTTTGAATATCGAGGATTCGTCTGGTTAACGTTAAAGAAAGAGATAGCGCCAGCCACGGCGGAGGCCGCGCTGGTGAGAGTGACCTTAATCGTGGCTGTCGAGACTGGGGGCGCGACCAGTTCGAACTGTTCGACTTGGACCGAGGAACTCTGGTACGCGGCCTGGATACGCTCAAGAGGCGTATCTCCAAAGGTGACTGAGGACACTTGCACAGGAGGACTTGATGTCTGGCTCCCTCTCAGTGAAATGTTGACGATCAGGTAGCGGTAAGGTCCGGGGTTGACCGTGTGTTGCCACGAAAAGGTTACCGCACCGGTAGATGTCGTGCTGCTCACCGTGTCGACTCTGATGTCGTCGTCGTCGGCCTTGAGGTTCAGACTGAGTCCGAGGGTCAAAGCTGTGGCAAGGGTCAGGAAACGAATCGCGGAAGAAACAGTGCCGATACCGCTGTCTCGCTTCATGCCATTCATGGTCGTTCTCCGTTCGAGGTTCGGGCCAACAGCTCACCCGAGAGGTTTTGGGGGGACTGAATTTTGTTGTCTTGGATCTGTAAGGCTGCCCCACCGGTCAGGCCGCTTTCTTTCGTCGCCCGCGCATATGCAATCGCAGATTCATCAGGCAGAAACTCGAAATCGTAAGCAGGAACATGCCTTGCGATTGTTTCGTGCAGCTCCAGGGTCTTCGTGACAAGTTCAGAGTCATGAAACGGCAGAAAGCTCCTGGCCAGAAGTCGGACCGTGGTCTCGGCCGGATTCAAAAGGGTGATCCGGTTTGTTTTGCCGTGTCGCAGAAAGAAGAGGCGATCAAGGCGAACCGAAGTCGGGGAAGAGTAACCTGCTTCGCCATGCCACGGCGTCCCATGCATCATAACGTTCTGTGCGCTGAGAGTCAGTGCAACCCGGTCGTCGCTTAAAATGGCCTCCGCGCCTGAGTTCTGCCAAAGCCGCGCGATCGTGGTTTTGCCGTCTCCCGAATTCCCGGAGAAGAGATAGCCAGTTCGGTCCCTGTCCACTACTCCACAAGCGTGCAGGAGTGCCCCACCTCGTTGTGCGAGATGGAAAATAACTACCAGTTCATCCAAGGGAAACTCCAGGGGGTCCAGTTCGGCGTTCGGGGAAAAGAAATCCGGGTTAAGCGTGACAATCCCCTTGGTAAATGAGCGATCAAAAGAAGCCGCTTTGTAGGGAGTGTCGCTCCAAGGAACGAAAAACCTCAGTTCGTAACCGTCACCGTCCTGAAACAGGCGCCAGACACCGCCCGTGTCGAACAGCAACGGGCCCGAAGGAGTGGATCCAAGCCGGGCAAAGCGGGCGGACACAGAGATATCAGTCTCATTCGGCCCGGCCAGAAAACGCGCAGTCGGGCCTTTGACCGTAAGCTTCAGGTCGGGATGTTCAGCCTCTATTTGTATGTTGAGGTTAGCGATTCTCAGGAACACGATACTCTGGTCCCACGTCCGTGACATCGAATTCAAGAGCCAATCAGCTGGCGATGGTGATGCAATTGACCTTATCGGAGCAGACTGATTGATGGGGCCCGTTTAATTGGTTGACTTTACAGTTGCCCAAAACGGCTTCTTCCGGCCTGAGAGGCACTTCAGTCAGAATCGGCTCCGAGTAGGGCTTTCGCTGTCTGGCCGGCGTCGCTTGAGTGTCCTTCATGCGTTTCTCCGTTTATCTAAACTCACTGTCACTCGAGAGTTACCAATCTGCCTTTGGCGTCATTACCATTGCTGGGAACGCCCATTTTCGCGACGACTGTTCGCCCCACGATCCGTGATGCTTTTTCAAGCATTTGTTCGTGTTTTGCGCCCCCAGGACAATACTCGCAGCTGTAATGAGGATTTACAGGAACTTCAAGCGCGAACGCCCTGAGATGAGCGGTCGCACAAAGAAACTCCACCGGTTTCTCAGGATCCCCGTTTTCGAGCTCACCATTCGCGGGACACATTCCGCACAGGTGTGAGAGCGTGCAGCCGATACACTTGGTCAGGCGGGTTGAGGGGGTCTTTCGCAGCTGACCCAGGTGCTCATTCCAAGCTTCGGCCAAAGAGACGGTGTTCAGATCAGCGCTCGCCTTGTTTATGAGGGAACAGAGTCGCATTCCTCCGCAAGGGTCGACTGCGAAAGCGGTTATCCCCCCTCCGCAGCGGTAAAGCCCGTCTTCAATGCTGCGCGGTCGGCCCCTCTCTGCCAGCTCACGAAGCGCAGCCGCCCTGGCTTCGTCGGCGAGGTCCATCTCCACCACCTCTTCCGGCTTCAACCGGACGGCGAGCGGACTATGCGAACAGTCGACGCGTGCGTTGACAATCGCGTCGAATCGAAAGGGGAGGCCTAGCGAATCGGCGAACTGCTTAAGTGCTGGTATTTCGCTGCGGTTCACCGAGAGAGCCATAGTTTTGAGCGCCAAGGGCAATTTCCGCTCTCTCAGCAACTCAATCCCTCTCATGCACTTCCGATAAGATCCCGGCGTGCGGGTTACCGCCTCATAGACCTCTTGAGTACGCCCGTATACGCTGATTTCAATTCGAAAAGGCGGGCGTTCTGCCAAGTGATCGGCGATTTCCGGGGTAACGGTTGTCCCATTCGTGAACAACGTGATGAGAAATCCCCGCTCTTTTGCCAGATCGTAGATCTCGAGGAAGTCGGGTCGCAGGAAAGGTTCTCCGCCCGTAAATAGCAGCCAGAAGCAGCCGGCCTCGGCCATCTCGTCCAGGAGCCGGCGATGCTTGTCAACCGTCAATTCGTGGGAGCGAGCCTCTCGGTCCCCAGCAGACAGGTTGTTGCAGCAATGAACGCAGTCCAGGTTACAACGGTGCGTGACCTCGACTGTAGCATTAAGCGGTATCCGGCTCTTTGCCCCGTGGTGAACCGCCAGGCTGAACTCAGCGTAGGTTGAAACCTTCGCTTGACTCATTATGATGCGCCTTCTCGGGATACGACCTGATAAGTCTCCTGCTTTCGAGAAGGGTCAGGAATTCATTTGCGTCTTCGCGCGCCTTCTCTTCGCTGACGTCGAACTCTTGGCTGATCGAGCGCGCAATGTCGTCCAGGTCCCTGCGAGGATCGATCAAATGCCAGATAGTGGCTCCGACCTCGTTTAGAGTGAAGATGGAGCCGAGCTCCCCCACTCCCCCCCTGATAGGCACCAACACGGCTTCCCCTCCAACTCGCCTGAAGACGAATTCGCCGTTGTGGCCCCATCGCTTACCACTGACCAACGTGTAACCTCCCGAAACGTCGGAATTTTAAGTCGTGCGTCCGTTGAGAGTCAAGCAACGGTTAGGAATCCCAGTTGCCCCGTTCACGTTTCAGCACACTCTGATTAGTGTGAGACGCTCAGAAGCCAGAAACCAGAAGCCAGAAGTAAGAAGCCAGAAGCAAGGAGCCAGAAGCAAGGAGCAAGAAGCCAGAAACAAGAAGCCAGAAGCAAGAAGTCGAGCTGCTGCCAAAAAGTTCAGCTCGCGGCCCCGACTATTGGCAGCAGCTGGCCTTCACGCTTCTTGCTTCTCGCTTTTCGGCTTCTCTTCTGGCTTCTGGCTTCTGGCTTCTCAAGGTTTGGATACAATTCGTACAAAGCGCGAATCATTCAACCGCCGCGGGTTGGTCCAGCAACGCCTCGTGCATCACGCCAGGCGAGTGAGTTTGTAGTACCGGCTTTAGCCGGGCCTTAAATCGTCCGTGCGGCGAGAATTGAACGTGGCGGGAGCATGACCGTTGGGATGTCTTGACTGAGGAGGCGGGCAGGCATCTAACCGTCAATGCTGACGGTAAACGTCGAAGGAAGGGACTATCCCCAAGACTGCCTTCTCTTTGTGTTGCCGCCCTCAGACGGCCCTCAAATCAGTCACATGGCGTCAGTTGGCCGGTGGGCAACTGCCCGGCTAAAGCCGGTACTACAGACTGTCGATCCCGCCGCCCTCCTGGCTTCTTGCTTTCTGGCTTCTGGCTCCTGGCTTCTCGCTTTTCGGCTCTTCTTCTGGCTTCTGGCTTCTGGCTTCTGGATTACAATGCCTCCCCATGAAAATCGCCCGCGCACGACTCCGCCGCCTGGCCACTCGCCTCGCTCTGGTTCTCGTTCTCCTGCTTGCTCTTGCGGTCGTTGCCGCCAAGCCGGCCGCCTCCGCCTTTGGTCACTGGCTGGCCTTCGAAAAAGCGGACTTCGAGCGCGTAGATGCGATCGTGGTGCTGGGCGGCGCTGTCCCTGACCGCCCTCTCGAGGCTCGGGACCTGTACCGCGAGAAGAAATCCCCCCAGATCATCCTCATCTGCGAGCGGCGCGGTCCTTGGCTGGAGGATCTCGATGAACTGGGGATTCACGTACCCGGGGACTGCGACCTGAGGCGGCAAGTGTTGGAGAAGCAGGGAGTTCCCCCAGAGGCCATTGTACAGATACCCGCCGAGGTGACGAGCACCTGGGAGGAGGCGGTGGCTTTCGCCCAATATGCCGCCGACAACGGGATCAAGTCAGCCGTCGTAGTGACGAGCAAATACCACGCCCGGCGCTCTTATCTGAACTTCACTCGCGCCTGTGCCGGGCAGGGAATCGAGATTTACATGAAGCCATCAAAGTACTGCTTATTTGACCCGTCGGGCTGGTGGCGGGAGCGCGACCAGCTCAAGCGCGTCTACATCGAAACAGCCAACCTCACTGCCTACTACCTGGGCTTTCGATAGGACCACACTCCGTCTTTTCTTACTGAACCAGCTCCTTGGCCCGCAGTTCCTCGAGGCACTTCAGGACGTCACCAGACAAATCCCGATCCTCCGGCACCGGGAACGATTGGCGGAGGGCATCCACGACTGCCTCGACCGTTTTTCCGGCCCGGCTCAGCTCATACACCATTCGTGCCGTCCTGTTCAGGACATGAACCGAATCGGTGACGCCGTCGTGAATAATCAGTTCATCACCCAGATCTCTGCTCGTGAACCTCTCTGCCATGGCGCAGAGCTTCGCACACTGCCATCGAAAATTCCACCTCGATTTCCAGAGCCAGAGTGATCTCTTGAAACATTAAGGCCTCACCGCAACCCGATCACTTGTCTCGAAATCGAAAGCAACCGCCGCACATGGCACCAGCAGACATTCTCTCCCGGTTTCATCTGTCCGGCCCTTATCATGTGCTCGGCAGAGGGGAAAGCCAGGCTCTTCAAATAGGCCAGCTTGAGCCGCAAGCCCCGAATCCTCCACATGTTTCGCACTGCCTGCAGATGCCGCGGACGCGAAACTTCCCAGCCTGCAATCCTTCCTGCAATCTCCTGGTGTGGCGGTAGAACCCGCGCGCCGGGCACGAGCCGTGGAGAATCGAGCCAGTACGCCTTCAGAAACGACCAGACGCGCGCCTGCGCGGCGTCCTTTTCAAACAGTGACGAAGGATCCCCGCAGTCTGGCGCCCCGCCGATCACCTCGTGCAAATCTGCAAACCAGTAAAGCGGCGGGCGAGGAGTATGTGAATGCTGCGCAATATGAGCGACGAGGTAACAGACCAGATCCTGGAACCCCAGGGCATGAAAACAAACCCCCTCACGCTCCACGATCCGGGAGCGGCCCAGCAACTCATCCCCCGTCCACCGCCCACGCAGCGAGGTGTGCATCTCGACCGTCGTCGATCGTGCTCTTTTAAACGGAGGCGGATGCATGGCAAACGACAATGGATTCTGCGCGTCCTGCCTGTATCCGAGTTCGCCGAGGACTTTGCTCACCGCGTCCCAATCCTCCTGCCGACACAGCAGATCCAGGTCGGACATGGGCCGCAAGGCGGGATCCTCATAAACCCAGAAGGCCAGGTACGCGCCTTTTAGAACCCCCACCGGTATTCCAGCGCGGTTGAAAGCCTGGCCGATTTCGCGCAGCTGGTTCCAATTCTTCAGGTTGGCGATGGCGCGAAACCGGTGCTGCTTCTCCAGCTCCTCGCGCACCCACCCCGGGACATTCGAGTCGATCCGAGCCAGGTGTCGTTGCAGGAAGCCGTGAACCCCCAGCGTGCGTCCCCGGCGCAAAACACTATCCCAGTCCACACCATGGCGGACGACGTCAGCCAACTGCGATGCCTGGGCCTCGTTCAATTGCTGCCGAGCCGCGAGAAGCAGCAGCTCCAACTCGGGACCCAGTTCCCGAACGCCTTCCTCCCCCACCTCTCTTAAACCTTTCTAAACGCTCGAACAAGCCGCCGGGCCAAACTCCTCAGGACAATCAGAAAATACCGAGCCGAGCACCACGCCTTCATCAATGCCGACGGAGTGTGAACCGCGGTTTCGCTGCTATCCGGCCGAATGACCGAGACCACCCGACCGAGCACCTGGTCTTCGTCGAGCCAGGAACCGGTTTTCAGGTTGTCTCCCTTCTGATACACACGCATCGTCCCCCGAATCTGCGCTATTCGGAGGACACGATGAACGGCAACCCCGTCACCTGTCTCGTAGGCCACGATGTCGCCGATTGACAGCTCATCGGCTTCACAAAAAGCAATCCTCACGGCATCACCCGGGGCCAGGAACGGGGACATGCAGCGACCCTGGACCTTAAGGGTCAGTGGCTTTCCTGCCGAGCGAAGCAGCGCGAGGACGACACCTCGCCTTCTCTTGGTATCACCATCCGCTGGCATCACCAGTCCTTCAACTTCGCGGCCGGATCGCCAAAAAGCGTGTATTGCAATATCGTTTCTGAGAATACCCCCTTGGCATAGCTGGCCACTTTCGCCTGGGCCAGGGCATCTCCCAGCGTCAGGAGTCGATCCTGGAAGATGGCCGAAAACAGCTCAAGGCCAAAAATCTCATGTTCGTCGGGGAAAGTCCCTCCACTCGGGGCCACGCAAGCTACGGCCGCGGCGGGCGCGTTGACCAACTCTTCGCCCAGGCAGTAGTAATAGGGATAACCAAAATAGCCGTTCAGGCAGTTAAGCGCCACGAAAAAAGAGAGACTCTCGGGACTGTTGCCGATCTCGGAAACGTCGGCCGATCGCAGGATGGATTCCTCGGCCCACCGGATAAGGTCGCCGTGACCGACATAGCTGGCAACAGCCGGACCTCGCTTGAGCGAATCCAGAACCAGCGGTCTCGTCTGCGCCTTCAATTGCCGATAATAAGCCTTCTCGACGGTAAAGTACGGGGGAGCGAGGGCCATCAACTTATCGGAGGTCTCTTCAGAAACTTTCTCCTTGTCCGCCACGGCCGTCAACAAGGGATTAGCCTTTCCGCCCGACTGCTCGAAGTGAACGATCTTCGACACAATGGCCGCTACCTGGTCAGGGTTTTCCCCGGGAATTCTGCCGATCATCGGGTCGGCGACCGGATCGTCCCCGTCCACGCACGCATACCAGTGATCATCAGGTGTGATGCCCCTCAAGGAAGTCCGGGTGAGGTGCACCGGCGCTTTCCCTTTCTTGCCGGTCTTGTAATGGTCCTTGTAATCGACCGTCCCATCACCAACTAACAGGACATAGCGCGGCCGCGGCGAGGACCAGCCGTGGTAGGCCCATGTCAGAAAGGCCCGAATGGCCTCAGGCGTCGGAAAACCGTGGCCAAATTCATTAAATATCTCTTCGAACGCCACGATTCGCGACTTCAAGCCCTGGACTTGCCGATGGTTTCGGAGCACCTGGAGGGCCGGAACGAACTCCCGCGGAGCGAGGATGAGATGATCGGCCTGGTTTGAGGAGTGGCGCAGACCCTCGGGCTGCCAATAGGAGATCGACCTTGGTTTCCTTACATGCTCTCTTCCAAAAACGTAAAACGAAGCGGGGGTTTGGCCAGCGTGGCTGAACCGGAGAACCTGGCTGGTCTGGCCCGCCTGCTTCGACACGCCGTCGAGCCATACAACATTGTAGGGATCAGTCACGTCGATTATTTCGCGGTCAGACCCGGGGTTGGCCTGCAACTCGATAGTTCTCGGGGCAGGCGATTCGATGCGGAAGAACAAGTCATCAGCCCCGACCGCCAGGCGGCGCTTGTACTGGATTTCCACGCGGTCGAAATAAAGGTCGTCAATGGCTGCTCCAGTGTCTCCTGGAAGAGAAAGCGTAAGAGT
>DAOTAI010000572.1:0-2724 GCA_035593865.1 Acidobacteriota bacterium | reverse complement strand
AGTACAACATCCTGCGCCGTGAGGTAGAAACCAACAAGCAGTTATACGAAGGGCTCCTCCAGAGATTGAAGGAGGCGGGGGTCTCGGCGGGTCTAAAATCCAGCAACATTGCCGTTATAGATCCCGGAGAAATCCCGCGCCGCGTTTTCAGACCCAATAAGGTCGCAAACCTGTTCTTCGGACTGGTTTTCGGCCTGGTCCTTGGGCTCGCCATGGCCTTCTTCCTCGATTACCTGGACAACACACTCCGAACTCCGGAGGAGGTCGAGAAAAAGCTGGCACTCCCTTCTCTGGGTGTTATTCCGCGCTTTGTTTCGAAGGATGGCAGCCTGCTTCCGGAGTTGTGCGCCGTGGATCCTGCAGGCGAGGCGGCTGAACTGGGGAGCACCGACATCGTTTTGGCTTCTGATTTCCGAAATCAGGTCTGGGAAGCCTATCGCGGACTTCGCACGTCGATTCTCTTGTCTAGTTCCGGAGAACCTCCGAGGGTGGTAATGGTCACTTCCGCCCTGGCGGGTGAGGGGAAGACCGCTTCAGCCTTGAACACGGCAATCATCTTTGCCAGAACCGGGATACGCACCCTGATCATAGATCTGGATATGCGCCGGCCCAGCATGGCGGGCCATTTTGGAGTGAACGGTTCAAAGGGAATGAGTCACTTTCTCTCTGGCAATTGTGATTTGGCATCACAAATCAGTCAGACGAGTATTCCGAATCTTTTTCTGTTGGCCGCCGGTCCGAGCCCTCCCAACCCCGCCGAACTCCTCAACTCCAAGGACTTGGACGCAGGGCTCGCTCTTGTGCGGGAGTCCTTTGATCACGTGATAATCGACACGCCGCCTGTCCTGTCAGTAACTGATGCTTTAGTGATCTCGCCGAAGGTGGATGGAGTCATGATCGTCACCCGGGCGGGGAAGACGGCGTGTGAAGCCGTGCGCCGGGCCGCCGAACATTTAGAACAGGTCGGGGCCAGGATTCTGGGCGTGGTGATCAACGATGCCAATCTCAGAAACGGACATTACCGTTATTACTACAGGTATTACTACGACGACAAATACTACGCAGACAAGGGATGAGCGGAAAAGACATTTGAAGGAGTACTCTAATGTTTCGCTGGTACTTGCCTTTTCTCCTGACGGCCTGCTTTTGGAACGTCTTTTCGCAAGACCTGAACGACCGTGTTCAACAACTGACCACGATCGACAAACAGCAGATCGAACAAGACTACCGCATCGGACCCGGAGACGTTCTCGAAATCCTTGTTTTCGGGGAAGAAGGGCTGAGCCGCACAGTCCGCGTGGCCGCGGATGGCACGGTGACGTTGCCGTTTCTCGATTCTCTGAAAGTGGCAGGGATGACCGCGCTCGAGGTTGAATCGCTCGTGAAGCAAGGCCTAAGCCGGGATGTGATTCGCGACCCGCAGGTCAGCGTTTTCATCAAGGAATATCGGTCTCAGTCTGTATTTGTCCTGGGTGCTGTACAGCGACCGGGCGAATACCAGTTAGTGGGATCGCTCCACCTGATCGACGCCCTCGCGATGGCGGGTGGTTTAGACCTCGAGACCGCCGGAGAAAAAGCGGTCGTCCAGCGAACCTTCATTGAGAATGGCGTCGAGCGCTCGGATGTCGTTCAAGTGAATCTGAAAACGCTTCTTGATGCCGGAGATGCGTCGTTGAATCTTCGGCTTCACCCTGGGGATGTGGTTCAAGTCTCTGAAAAGGTCTTGCAGCTGTATTACGTTGTCGGGGAGGTAAACCGGCCGGGCGCTTTTCAACTTCCGGGTGATCAGGCCTTGCTGCTGACGCAGGCGGTAGCCTGGGCCGGCGGTACGATGAAGACGGCGGAGTCCGAGAAGGGCCTGCTGGTCAGGTATGACGAAAACGGACAGCGTCAAGAGATTGCCGTCAACTTCGAGGACATCATCAAGGGCCGGCGCCCCGATTTCACGGTACAGGCAAACGATGTGATCTTCATCCCGGGGAGCAAGTTCAAGACCCTGGGATATGGTCTTTTAGGGGTTATTCCTCAAGCCGCTCAAAACGCCGCGGTCTACGGCCCGCTGCGTTGAAGTGGACCTGGTGGACCAAGTGGACTCAGTGGGCAGTTTGGAGGATCTGGTATGTCCACTTCGTCCACTGGGTCCACTACGTCCACTCTTCGTTCCCCTTTGACCACGTGGCGACTCGCGTTATCTTCCTCTTTTACCTGTTATCCCTCCTCTGGGGTATCTGGGTTTATGGTGCGGTCGAAACTCAGAATTCTTACCGGCTCTTTTTGCTCTGCCTTATTTCGGTGCTGGTTGCCGCCTGGCGACGTCCCTTAACCTCCTCCCCCATTCTGCTGACTGCTGTTGGCCTGGTGCTGGTCCTTAACGTCGCCTTGAGGAGCACGCTCGAGGCACAAGGGTACCTGGTGGCGGCACTGGGCTGGATGGCGCTGTTTGTTGTTGTCCGGCTTTCGACTGACTCAAGGGCAAACGCTCGGCGGGTCATGCTTTTCATTGTTGCCATCGGCGTCGCCGAGGCAGGATATGGCTTCCTGCAGCTCTTGAATTCTTCGCGCGATTCCGTTACGGGCACGCTGGTCAACCGCAATCACTTTGCAGGCTTGTTGAACATGACCATCGCCTTGGCGGTGGGAGCAACTTACGCCGCATTTCACCAAAGAATGCGAGCGGGCCACCGAAGTTCGGAAGTGCACGCTTGGAGCTGGCTGGTCGGCCTG
>DAOTAI010000571.1:0-2738 GCA_035593865.1 Acidobacteriota bacterium | reverse complement strand
AATAGTCTCCGCGCCAAGAGGCTGAGTGAAAACGAAGATGGGAAGCAAAGGGAGAAGATAACGAATACAGGTGCTTAACATTCTCGCCACCAGGATTAAACGCCTTGAGACTCTCATTTCCCTACCACCTGCCTGGCATAGGGATTATCCAGATTCCGTTCTTCCAGTAGAAAGCAATAGTCGGGATGGACTCGGGCTTTCGAAATCCGATAAGGCCCGCAGATAAATGTGAGGTGATACAGATCCGAACCTGGGCCGGCCACCGTCGGGTGATAGCCTTTTGACATATACAGCAGGTCGTTTGATCGCAAACTGAAGGCTTGATCCAGCTCCCCCTCGTCGTCGAACTGCCAGGCCAACCCATACCCCTGTGGCTTAGAGAATTGGAAAAAGTAGGCTTCTTCGTAGGGCACTTCCTCGCCCTCAATGTGGTACTGATGACGGTGAGGCGGGATTGTCGACCAATTGCCCGACGGCGTGACCGTCTCTCCGGCCAGCAACATGTTCCCCTGGGTGTTGTCCGACCAGCAGACCAGCCGAACCTGGCGCTCCCAGTTCCCGACGCCGCGTCGACCGCCTCCTATTTCGGCGGGAGTGATGATCGTCGAGGCATACTGCCTCGCCGCCGGAGCGCTGCCCACGCCAATCATGCTCTGGACGCGCGCCTGAAACCGCAGGCGCTCGTCTCGCCCGGCAAGAACCGCATAAGGAGGATCCGAAAACGGGTTGCCTCGTGGCCCGAGAACGGTTTCGACCCCGTTTCCCAGCCGAATCGCGCAATGACCCCGGACCAGAACACAGGCGTGCTCCCGGGCTCCGGTTTCGAATTCGAAGACCTGCCCCTCCTCCAGGCACAAAACAGACACTTGGAGGTTTTTCAACTCGTGTGAGAGCAGTACGTTAAGCCCAGGGGCCAATGCTTTTCGGATCCTGCCACATGACATACGCTATATCTCCTGCCAGGCTGCCTCCAACCTGGCCAGATTGTCCGTCAAGGTTTGGTCGGCCGTTTTGCCCGGCAACGGCGTGATCTCGAGACTCATGCTGCGACGATTATTCTTGTCGAGGTAGCCTATCTTGAGGAGAAGGCGGAAAAGTTCCTTTAGCTCTTCGTGCCCGATCTCTCCGCCTTCAATTCCCAGAGGCGGATGAACCGCGCCCCACTTCGGGTGATTACTATCTTTAATCACGCAGTTGCCCAGATGAAGGTGCTTCAGGTAAGGGGCGCAACGCTCAAACGCTTCAGAAAAAGGCTCACACATGAGGACCAGGTGATTGATGTCGAGCACCAGCCCTAAATCAGGGACGTCCCCGCGCAGCTTCTCGACAAACGCGACGACTTCCCAGGTCGGCCCGCAAAGTGACTTCTTGTGGGTGTAGCGATCCATGAGCTCGATCAGGAAAGCCATATCGCGATTTTTTCGCTTCATGTAGTCGTTCAATCGCCAGATGTACTCCGCCAGTCCCCGAAACGCCTCGGCTCGCTTTTCCGGGCCCGGATCCGCTCCTACACTCTGCATAAAGAAACGGGCTCCGGCCTCGGACGCCACATCAACCTGGTCACGGGCCAGCATCAGGATCTGCTCGCGCTCTGTCCGGCTGGTCGTGCCCAGCGGAATGAGGGGAGTCGGCATCAGGTAACCGTTGTAAACGACCATTTTTCCCGATGACCGGATTAGCTCAATCGCTTTCGCGCGGTTCTCACCGTAGGGAACGGTCAGGTCGACCACTTCGATATCGGTCCTGGCCAGGATCATTGAGAGCGTCCGCAGGTGCAGATCAGGATCGTGCTTGCAGGGATAGAGGGAATGGTGCGACGCGCCTACCAGGGCATACTCTGAAAGCTTGCCGGTTGTCTTCATTGTAAGTTCTCCCCGAAGCCCCCGCGGTGAAATTTCACATGTGATATTATCAGAGCGCGATTGCAGGTCTCAACAAGATAATAAAAAACCGAGGACATTATGATTCTGGACAAAATCCACAACCTGGCGCTTTATGAGAAGCTAAACCCGCTGTTTCCAGTAGCTTTCGATTACCTCCGGAAAACGTCCTTCGCCGACGTCCAGCCCGGTCGGTACGAAATTCAAGGCTCTGACGTCTACGCTCTCGTTCAGGAGTACACGACCCGCCCCCGCAGTCAAGGACGCTGGGAAGCACACCGTAACTACATCGACCTGCAGTTCATGCAGCGAGGAAACGAACTTATGGGTGTCGCCAACCTCGGTGATCTGAAACCCCTGAACGATTACGACGCGGTCAAAGACGCCGAACATCTCGAAGGGGAAGGCGTTTTCCTGGTTGTCCCGGAAGCATATTTTGTGATTTTCGGAACCGAGGATGCCCATATGCCCTGTCTCGAGGCAGGCCAGGCCAACACGGTCAAGAAAGTAGTCTTAAAGATCCGGGCGACGTAAAACTTTCAGCCAAAGAGAAAGGCAGACTTTTTCTGCGGTATCAGAGCGTCGAGCGCCCCGAAACAGCAAGCGGCAGCTGGACGGCAGCCTCTGTTCGTAGTACCGGCTTTAGCCGGGCAGTTGCCCAGCGGACAATTGTTGCGATATGACCGATTTAAGGCCCGCCTAGAAGGCGGGACTACGAACGGGAATGCAGCCGGAATCGCAAGTTCGTAATACCGCCTTTAGCCGGGCAGTTGCCCAGCGGTCAGTTGTTGCTATATGACCGCTTTAAGGCCCGCCTGAAGATCCTATGTAGGGCGATCAAGCCAAGGGGAGCGATCA
>DAOTAI010000057.1:0-16682 GCA_035593865.1 Acidobacteriota bacterium | reverse complement strand
AAGATCAGGCCGCCCAATCCAGCCACCGCCTTTTCCATCGCATTCACCACGTCCACACTGCTCTTCATGGTTCCGGCCCCAATGCCGTAAGCCGCCCCTACCACCAGGAACGCCAGCGCGATGAAAACGATCAGACCGTTCATGAAGGGAGAATCCCCGATGAGAGCTCCGGTGTCTGGATCGCGTAAGGCTGCACCAGGCGGCAATGTCAGAAGGGCGAAGATAACCAGGATGCCAACCAGCGCCCAAATCGCATATTTCAATCCTCGCGACTCCTCGGCGGTTATGCCTTTGCTCTGCTCGCCCGTCTCTTCTCCTCGATATTCTCCCAGACGAGGTTCAACCCACTTATCCGTAATGAAAGAGGTGACGAAGGTGAGCAAGAGAACAGAGGCAGCGGAAAACCAGAAGTTTGACAGCAAGCCAATGGAGAGGTTGGGGTTGGTCAGGTGAATGGCATCATTCGCGATTCCTATCAGGATGCCGTCAAGCGGTTTCACGAAAATATTCACGCTGAAGACCGCCGCTACGGCGGCAAAAGA
This sequence comes from Acidobacteriota bacterium, assembly GCA_035593865.1. Taxonomy (GTDB): domain Bacteria; phylum Acidobacteriota; class UBA6911; order RPQK01; family RPQK01; genus RPQK01. Next base: position 16,140 of record DAOTAI010000057.1, on the reverse strand, counting down.
CGCTGCCAGGCCGACCAGCGGATTTCGTCCCACGCTATGGAAAGCTGCCGCTGCGAGAGGAATCAAGACCAGGTAACCGGCATCGGCCGCAATGCTCGACATGATTCCAATGAAAACCAGGATGTACGTCAAGAGGCTGGCTGGAGCGACCATAACGAGCTTCCGGATCAAGGCTTTGATCAATCCGGCTGCTTCGGCTACACCGACGCCCAGCATCGCCACAATGATCACGCCCACTGCGGTGAAGCTCATGAAGTTTTGAACCATCCCGGCGTACATGAAGCGGATCCCGTCCGCTGTAAGCAGGCTCTGTACGGCGGCCGTTCCAGTCTCGAGCTCGTGGGTTTCTGCATTGATGAACTCATAAGTGACAGCCGTTCCCATCAGATAGAGAAGGTGGGAGACGAGGATCACCAGGAGAATCAACAGAACGAAAATCACGACTGGATGGGGAACCTTGTTTCCCACCCTTTCGACACCGTTCAGCACTCTCTGCATGAACGTCGTCTCGACGGGCACATGCTCCAAGGTTGCTTCGCGCACAATTCCCTCCGTTCCAATCAAAATCCCAAGCCAGGCCCCAGAAGCAGACGGAAGTCGCCCTTCCTGGCCCCGGCCGCTGGCTCATTGTTGTAGAAATACTCGACTCGGAACTCCAAGAAGAGGCGTCTGGTAATGTCGGCGTGGAGTCCGCCGTAGAAATCGATCAGGAAGTTTTCAGTGAAATCCGCCAAGCTCGGGTAATACTCGAGCGCACTGAATATGTTGAGTGATTCGGCAGGAGTCCATTCTAAGCCGTACGCAAGCGTGGGCCCCCAGAAATCCCGGGCCCCGAAGGTGTCGTAATTCTCCCTGGTATAAGCAATGCCCAGCTCCGTGAAAAGGCTGAATCCCGATTCCGTCAACAACCGGTAGCCGACGCCGGTGGTCGGAGTCAGACGGTACTGAAGCTCTGCCAGGCTGTTGTGCAAGACCTTTGTTCTTCCCTCAAAATAGAGCTTTTGTGTGAGGTCGCGTTCGTACTTGATATGCCCTTCGCCAAAATCGTCGGTTGTGGACTTCGCTTCCGAGTCATCATCACGTTCGCGCCCGTAAAAATACTCACCGCCAAAGAACAGGTGATCGTAGTCCCAGTCTTTCTGCAGTTCGGCCCTGAAACCTGCCTCGATTCTCTCGGCATTGCCCCTGGTGAGCATGGTGTTCAGAGCGATTTCCCGATACCAGGCAGGTACTGGCGGATTGATCGCCGTGATGTCTTGAATAGACACGAGACTGGCGGCGCCAACAGCTTCCTGAATTCTCACCTGCCCGTCCGGTCCGGCAGCAAGGGTGGATTCAAAGGGCGCCCTTTCGGCGAGTCGAATCTTGACCGGCTCATCGCTGGAAATGGTTCGCACTTTCTTGAGGTCAATGGTGACTTCGCCAGCCGCATCTGTTTCGAGAACCAGCTTGCCGTCAAGGACGCTAACGATTTTTCCAGTGAGGCGATCGCCGTTCACAAAGACGACTTCGGCTGCCAGGGCGGAAATGGGTGTCAGCAGCACCGCGCCTACCACGCACCGGAAGAAGATAGACCGGGCCGGACTGCGGTTCAGGATGGCGCACCAGCGGACCCGAATAAAGGAGGTTGCCGAGAATAGTCGACTTCTGCGACTATTCGTTGCGGCCCTTCTCATTACTCTTTCGTCACTCCCTCGGCAAAAAATCTGCACATACTGTCGAGCCGGTTTCGGCGCGATAAGGGGAAGACAACAGACGAAATCGATTTACTGAATCGGAACTCAGCTTGGGACACGTACCGGGCGGGTTAAGTGGTGGGTTGAACCGAGGCCATAATCGGCCCCGGTACGAAATGTGGGAAGTGCGTACCGCCCAGAGCTTGGGTTCAAGCTACCAGACGTCCCACTATCTGTCAAGAACCGGGGCTATATTGCTGGATACGTCAACTCTCTACCATCAGAGCCCAGGCATTAGCTAAACTCGGATGGCGCCTTATTTTCGTCCCAGGTCCTTTATCCGCTCGGCATACGGCTCAAGCGGAGGGAAGTCAGGGGGCGGCAAGGTCTGATACCAGTAGGCGGTGGCGCTCACGTCCTGTGGCGCCTCGAAGTTGTTCCAGCTGTTGTCGTCCCCCTTGCCGTCGACGGCGGGATCGAAGACCTTGTGGGTTGCCACCAGTTCCGGATAGTCTTCCCGCGAAAGCCTCCGCAATTGAGCGGCAGTCCCTCCCGCCATCTGCTGCAGCGTGACACGGATTGACTTGTGAAAATAGACCGGGTCGGGAATGTGGTAGCGATAAAAGCCCCAGACTCCGTCCTCTTTCTCCGAAAGCAGGCAACCCTGGTAGAGGTGATTGAACCTGCCGAGACCCCAGGCGGACCCGACCAGGTCTTCGGTCCCGGTTCCTACCAGGGTGGGGTACTGCTCGTCACCATCCACATAAATCTTCATTTCTCCTTCGCCAAACCAGAACGGCTCGCCATACTTCCCTACGGGCCTTACTCCCACGTTACACCCCAGGAAACGGCCCTTTCCGTTAATCAGCGGAAGGATTTCAAAATCCCGTTTTGGAGTGGTGGGATTCTCTCGTCTGTAGCGGGCGTGGAAGTACCCAATTTCATCGGGAAGGCGGTCCCCTACTGTGCAGTTCACTTCGTAAAACAAGGCGTTGCAGTCCTTAGGCGATTGGTTTTCGATGGTGATGAGCGCCCTTTTCTTGAACGGCATTGGCACAAAACAGTTAAAAGAACGGCCTTCGGGATTTGAAAAGAGCGCTGACTCGAACTTCACCTGGCGACCCAGGGGAATCCCGAAGAAATCTTGAAGCGGGGCTTCTACGGAAGGCAGAGTCGAGTCATCCCAATAGGCGCGAATGACCAGCCCCCGCAGATTTTCGATATCGCCCCGGACGGTTAGCCAGATGCGCCGGATAACTCCCGGACCGGATAAATCCACCATCGTGAATGTCTCTCCGCTCTTGATACGCGTTGACGGCGATCCTTTCCGTCCAAGGTTCGCGATTCCTCCCTGCCCCTTGTCGCCCAGGCGGTTTTCGAAAGAAAGCCAGCGTGTTTCGACGCCGGCTTCAGCCAGGTCGTACAGATTCTGAGCCGATACAGTACCTAACAAGCCGCAGATTACACCAAGTCCCCAAAAGTGCCGGAAACGCATCGTATTCACCTCCAGTTTGGAAAGTCTACTTTTTCAACTGATCTGCAGCAATCCGCTTGCAGCTGATCGCATCCGCGTTGTCCGCAGTATCCATTCCCGAATCGGAGAACAACGGGGGAATCAGGAAGACGAGCACGATGAGCGCGAGGCCTGCGAGTACCCAAATTCGGCTCTTCATGAGGCGATTCTACACCGGATGTGACCGAAGAGCCGCCGCGAAGGCAGAAGCCCCCGCGGCGACTTAGAACGCGAAAAGGAGGGCCAAATTGATCCTAAGGCCGGCTCGGACTGTGGTTGTTTGGCGCCACCCGCGAGCCGGCCAGGAAATACGACTTACCTCCGAGAGAGAATTAACGCTCCCGCGGCGGCTATGAGCAGCACCAGCATGAGGAGGCCGGTCAGGTCAAGAGCCGGTATCGGCTTGGCCTCTATCGTGATCCCGGTCGGATCATCGGTGCCACTTGCGTTGCCAGGGTCATCCGTGGGGACATCCGCGAAATTCCCACCCGAGACAGTGCCCTGATTGAGCAACACCGTCCCCGCAGGGACTCCCGGATTTATATCCACCAGGTAGCTGATGGTCACAGTTGCGTTGTAAGCCATCGTCCCGACGTTCACCAGGACGGCTGTCTCGCCCGCCCCATTGCCGGTCACAATTGTGCCCTGCGTCGTCGTGACCGAACCAGAACGGAGAGTAGTGTTTGCGGCAGGCGGGTCTGCGTACATCACGTCGGTGGCGTCGCCGCCGCTGTTTGTAAGCGTTACCGTGTATCGGATGGCGGGACCCGACTCGAGGACGGCTGTCATCGTCGCAGTCACGTTGGGCGGCTTGACGACCGTGTAAACCTCCCCGGTCGTGAAGTTTCCATTGCCGGCCCCTATTCCACCGAGTGGGTATGACCCCAAATCGACGATTGTGTCATCATCGATAAGATCGAGGCCTATCGTGCCGTTGCCTTCACCTGTATTGACCGTCACCGTGTAGGTGGTGCCGGAACCGCTTACGCCGGCGATGGACGCGCCAACAACTCCGGTTGTCGTCAAGTCGAAGTCAGAGGCGTCAACCCCTGTAACTTCCCGATCAAACGTCACGGTGAAATTCACGGACGCTGCATCGGTAGGGTCGGCGTCAGCGCGGATGATCGAGGTGACGGCTGGAGCGCACCCGGTTTCGGTGTGACAGCTCAGGAAGAGCACGTCCGACGCTGCGCCTCCAGCGGGCAAAGCCTCGGGAATGATCGCAAGGCGAAAAGCGCCCGTCTGCTGAACCCCGAAAAGGAATCGAACGTCTATCGATGCTCCGTTGGCCGTCGCTAACGACACCGTATTCACACTGAACGAGGAGTTGAATCCGCCGCCATTGGGTTGGAAAGGGGGCTGTTCAAGAATTGTCCCCTCAACCGTCACATTGCTGGTTCCCGAGCCGCAGGGCGGACGGTCGACGGTTTCTACGACGGCAACGGAGGTCCGGGGCCTCAGATCGGCGGTGCCTGTCGGGGCTGGGAAGGTGGTCAAATCGAGGATTCGAAAGCGGAGACGGTTGATGTTTCCGCCAGTGTTGTTCGTGAACGTCCGCCTGATTTCGACCGTACCAAACGTCGAGTTGCTCGCCGGATCGCTGGTAAAGTTCCGCACGAAGTTCGGCGAGCTGTAGTCAAAGGCGCAGGGATCCAGCCGTGTGTTTGAGATCGAAGCATTTGGGTGTGAAATCGGGGACGACATAGTCTCCGGCCCAGGCGCACCGAGCCTCTGCCCTGCACCTGCGCTCGTGCCGTTCGTGTCGACAAAGATGAAATCAGCCGCGTTGTCGTCAGTATCCTTCGGCGCTCCGGCCTGTGTGCAAGGGCCCGAATCGATGATTGACCCGGACTTGCCGCAGGCATCGCGCACCCAGGCGTCATCAATGTTGAAAGGAACGAGGGCCGGGTAGCCAGTCCCTTCTTTGTAGAGAGTGTTGGGCTCTGACGTCGATCCGACCGCATCCATGCGATTCGCCAAGCTGTAACTCGCCCCCCCTGTGTTGTTGTTGAACAAGGCAATGCCGGCGTTGTCGGGAATATCAGTGGTATAGGTCGCATCGCCGGTTGCGGTGGTACCGGTTCCGGCAGGGTACGACGCAAGCGAATACCCAACGCTGTTAACACAGAGGAAGTGGCCCCCATTTGGGATCACGGTGCCGTTTGGAATCGTACAGCGAGTGATTCCGTCAGACGCCGCAATTCCGTAGCCGCTTCCGCTCGCCGCTGCAACCGTATGGTCGGCCCCGCTGTTATTGTAGATTTCGATATATTCATCGTTCGCTCCATTCGGCCCGCGCACCCGAAATTCACTGATGATCAACTGCGCCAATACTTGGCTGGGGAGCAGAATAATAAGAACCGCGACAACTGAGAACATGAGAAGACACTTCCGGCGACCGTGCGACATGGGACCCTCCCTTGACAGTTTCTGAAGTTGATATTTCCCGAAGTTGATAGTTTTTCCCTGGTCTGAGCGCTGCTATAGCAGCAGCGTGGCAATAATGTCAATCAAATAAATGTAAGGACATCAAGAAATTTGAGGTGAGGCTTAGTTGGGGTTCAAGTTATCTGGCAATTGACAGTATGATGTTTTTAGCCGCCTGCCTCGGCATAGGAGGTTTCAATGCCGAATTCGACTGCCCGTGAAGAGTGGCCAAGCCTTCCGCTTGAGGAATGGATCGACACCTGTACGACTTTACATCTGTGGACACAGATCGTCGGTAAGATACGGCTCGTACAGACTCCTTGGATCAATCACACGTGGCATGTGGCTCTTTACGTCACTGCTCGCGGCCTGACAACAACCCCGATTCCATTCGGATATCGGACCTTTCAGATCGACTTCGACTTTGTCGATCATGTATTGAATATTCAATCGAATGACGGGCAAACCGCGTGGCTTCCTCTCAAGTCGCAGTCGGTCGCACAGTTTTACAGACGTGTGATGCAGGAACTGGACGGATTGGGCCTGCGCATTAAGATCTTCCCGAAGCCTAATGAAGTACCTGATCCCATTCCATTCGAGGATGACGAAGTTCATAGCCAATACGACCCCGAATACGCAAATCGTTACTGGAAAATCCTGTGCCAGGCGGAACGGGTGTTCAAACGGTTCCGGAGTCGATTTATCGGTAAGTGCAGCCCGGTCCATTATTTCTGGGGCGCTCCCGATCTTGCTGTAACGCGTTTCTCCGGGCGAAGGGCGCCAGAGCACCCGGGTGGGATTCCCAACCTGCCGGACAGGATCACCAGAGACGCCTACTCCCACGAAGTGAGCAGTTGCGGTTTCTGGCCCGGCGGTGGCCCAATCGCTTATCCCGCTTTCTACTCTTACGCCTATCCGGAACCGGCTGGTTTCCCCGCGGCGACTGTCAAGCCGAGCGCGGCGTTTTACAGCGAGGAGTATCGCGAATTTGTGCTCCCCTATGAGGCCGTTCGCCAATCCAAATCGCCGGATGACACCCTGCTCGATTTTTTGCAAACGACTTACGAAAACGCCGCAAACCTGGCGGGATGGGATCGTGATGCTCTCGAAGCGCAGGTCGCCCAGTCGTTGTTTTCATAGATTCGGATTTTCGGACCGACACCAGAGCTGTGGTCTGAAATCGCCCGCAACCTCGGAATTCAGCTGGAGGATCCATGCTTAAGGGACTTTGTTCTCATATGGAAGCGTTAGAGATTGTGAAAGGAGCCAAGCGCCCGGAGTGCGATGAATGTGTGAAGATCGGAGCTCGATGGGTCCACCTTCGTACTTGTCAGGAATGCGGAGCAACGCTGTGCTGTGACAGCTCGCCGAATCGCCATGCCACAAAGCATGCAAGGACAACGGGACATCCAGTTATTGCCTCGGCTGAGCCGGGTGAGCACTGGATGTATTGTTATCCGCACGACGCCTTCACCGAATATGAGCCGTGAAATTCGGGGACTGTCCCCGAATTTTGTATACTGAAAGACAATCAATCCAGCCAAAGAAAAAGGAGGTGGACCGCTGTGCAACAGGCGACCGCGCCGATTGCGTCCGGCTCCGTGACACAGCCGCTCGAGAGAGCTCAACTCGCTGAATACTTCCAGAGGGTTCGGCATTCGAGCGAGGCTTTGTGCGCGCCGCTGGCCACTGAGGATTACGTTGTCCAACCGATCACAGATGTGAGCCCGCCGAAATGGCACCTTGCCCACACGACCTGGTTTTTTGAAACCATGTTCCTCCAACACAGGAAGGCCGGGTACAAGGTTTACCATCCACAGTATGCCTTTCTGTTCAACTCGTACTATCAATCGCTAGGCGACAGGTGGAACCGGCCTCAAAGGGGAGTCCTCTCGAGACCTACGGTGGCAGAAGTCTACGAATACCGTGCGGCAATCGACAAATCGATGACGGCTTTCATTGACGAAATCCCGGAAGCCGACTGGGAAGATCTCTCCAGGCTGATTGTGCTCGCGATCAACCACGAGCAACAGCACCAGGAGCTCCTTGTAGCTGATATCAAATACATCCTGGGCGTTAACCCTTTGCACCCGGTTTACCAGGCGAGAGAAACCGCCGATCGGCAGGTCCAGGCCCGGAGTCAGAAATGGACCGGGGTTCCGGCAATGAACTATGTTCATTTCCCTGGCGCCCTCTACGAAATCGGCCATGATTCGGGCGGCTTTTGCTATGACAATGAACAGCCGCGTCACAAGGTATTCCTTCAGGACTTCCTGCTCGCAGACCGGCTGGTTACGAACGCAGAATACCTGGAGTTCGTTTGCGATGGCGGCTATTCGGATTTCCGCCATTGGCTCTCGGATGGCTGGGACGCTGTGCAGCAGAATGGCTGGACATCTCCAATTTACTGGAAGCAAATGGACGGGGAATGGTACGAGATTACCTTACAGGGACTCAAGCCGCTTGAGCCTGATCAGCCGGTCTGTCACGTCAGCTATTACGAGGCCGAGGCTTTCGCGAGCTGGGCGGGCAAGCGGCTCCCGACGGAACAGGAGTGGGAGGTGGCGGCAAACGCAAGCGCCAAGGCGATAGAGGATGGGAACTTCCTTGACAGCGGATTGCTTCAGCCAAAACCCCTCACACCGGATGGGAGCAGTCACATCCAACAGCTTTTCGGCGACGTGTGGGAATGGACCCAAAGTGCGTACCTGCCTTATCCGGCCTACAGGCACGAACAAGGCCCGCTGGGCGAGTACAACGGGAAATTCATGATCAACCAGATGGTCTTGCGAGGCGGTTCTTGCGCCACGCCCAAAGACCATTTCCGCATCACCTACCGGAACTTCTTTCAACCCGATAAGAGATGGCAGTTCCTTGGAATTCGGCTGGCTGATGATCTCTAAGACCGCTCCCATGGAAAGAGAGTGCACCGATTGTCTCGTTTTGGCCCAGCATCAGGATGAGCTGGCGACTTTCAAGGCTGAGGTCCTCGCGGGCCTGTCCGGGGCGCCGAAGCGACTCCACTGCCGGTTCTTGTACGATGAGCAGGGCAGCGAGCTTTTCCGCTCGATCACAAAGCTCCCTGAGTACTACCTTACGAGGTGCGAGACAGAAATCCTCGGCCGATCAGGAAGAAAGATCGCTGCGCTGATCGGCAAAGAGGAATTCAATCTCGTGGAGCTGGGTTCGGGAGACGGCAGCAAGGTTGTCCATCTGATAGAACCGATCCTGGCGGAAAACCGCCAACTAACCTACGTCCCGATCGATCTTTCGGCAGCCGCACTGGAACGTCTGACGGGCTTTCTATGCCGGCATTCTCCGAACCTCGATGTCCGATGCATTGTGGCCGAATACTTAACGGGACTCCATTGGGTCAAGAGCCACCTGTCCGGCCCCACTATCGTGCTCTTTCTGGGTTCCAATCTCGGCAATTTCGACCAGGCGGAGGCCGAGGCGTTTCTTTCCGGGGTCCGTCAGGAACTTAGCCTGGGAGATTGGTTGATCATTGGGCTCGATCTCAGGAAAGAGATTGAGACGATGACGCGGGCATATAACGACTCCGAGGGTGTCACGGCCGAATTCAACTTGAACCTGTTGCGAAGAATTAATCGACAATTAGGTGGGAATTTTGATCCGAGCAGTTTCTGCTACTACTCGACCTACAGTCCGTTGAACGGCGGTATCGACAGTTTCCTGATCAGCCTCGTGCCGCAGTCGGTGTTCATTCGGGAACTGTGCGCCACCTTTGACTTCACTCTTGGAGAACCGATTTACACCGAGCACTCGCACAAGTACTCCGAGCCCGAGATACGACGGCTCGCCCACCGGGCCGGATTCGTCATCGAAGCCGATTTTTACGATTCCCGGAAGTACTTCGTCGATTCCGTCTGGCGTGTGCCGGGGTAGGGATTCCTGATGTACCACATGTGAGATTTCAGTATAATATCGGCCGAAATGATGAGGGAAACGATGCGCATGAAACGGCTACTCTCCGCTGTTGCTCTCTTTTCAGCTCTTTTTGCTTCGGCCGACGCCCGCGAGATTCGATTGGCGCCGGGTTCAGCCCGGCACGTGATTGTTTACAGAGAACCGGGCCGTTTTGCAGGATGGCCTGCCAACAACGGCGCCTGGGCTTGGGGAAACGAACTCCTGGTTGGCTTCGTTCTTGGTTATTACAAGAGCAACGAGAGAGGACACTCAATAGACACCGAAAAGCCTGAGTTGAGCGTCCTCGCCCGTAGCATGGACGGCGGTGAAACCTGGACGCTGGAAGATCCTGAAGGTTATGTTGGCGACGGCGAAAAGCCCGTTCCCTCCCCTGGCGGCATTCGTTTCGGTCACCCGGATTTCGTATTGAGGGTCGGGAATCACACGCTGATGCAGCTGCGTGACAAGGAGGGCCAGTTTTTCGTTTCGTACGATCGGGGCAAGACTTGGGAAGGACCGTATTTGTTTCCTTCGTTTGGCTTTGAGCTCACTTCCCGAACGGACTACCTCGTGACCGGTGACAAGGAATGCCTGGTTTTCATGTCTGCCAATCGGCCCGAAGTCCAGGGAGGCAACTATAAGGACCGTGCGTTCGCCGCCCGGACAGTCGATGGCGGGAAGACTTTTCAGTTCGCTGGCTGGATGGCAGGGGAATCGGTTGATGCGCGCTCAGTGATGCCCTCCACTGTAAGGCTGTCTGACGGCAGCCTCGTCACCGCCTTGCGAAGGAAATCCGGGGGTGACGGGAAGTATAAGAACTGGATCGAGATTTTCGCCTCCGCCGACGAAGGGGTCACGTGGACCTCGCTGGGGCAGGCGGCCGACACCAAGGACGACAACGGAAATCCTCCGAGCCTCGCCAGGCTAAAAGACGGCAGGCTGGTTTTGACCTACGGATACCGAGCGAAGCCGTACGGCATACGCGCCAAGATCAGTAATGACAAGGGAAAATCATGGAGCCCCGAGATCGTTCTCCGGGACGATGGTCGAAGCTGGGACCTCGGTTACACCCGTACACTGGTTCGGCCTGACGGTAAACTCGTTACAATCTACTACTACACCACGGCCGAAATACCCGAGCAGCATATCGCTGCCACAATCTGGGACCCGCCCGCGACAACAGGTCAGTAAAGACTGGACTGAAGGGGGAACAGCAAGGGGCACAACCTCGGCTAATTTGCTCTCTTTCCCTTCGGACCGGAGACCCAGGGTACCTGAAAAACGGTACCTTGGGCTATCTTGCTTAGTCCCTGTCGGGACAAAATGCGATCTCTTATCGAGCCCCTATGCGCGTTAAGGGATGGCAAGAAAAACCACCTTCTGGTCATTAGTCGGGAGAATCTTTACGGGCCACATAGAACCCCAGCACGTTATGATAGTGCTTTGAAGCCACCACATTGAAACCAACCGCGCTCAACCCTCGCAGAAATTCCTGGTGATCGAAACGATCGTGCGAGGGGTGTTTGAACAGCCGACGCATGACAGGATGGAGAATAAAGCCTCGCAGGATTTCCTCTGCGAAAAAGCGGCCTCCGGGCTTCAGGACCCGGAACGCCTCAGCAACCGTTAGCCGCCAGTTGGGAATGTGGTGGATCACACCGAAGTCAAAAACAGCATCATAGGTCTCGTCAGCCGCCTTGAGCCTGGTCGCGTCGCCCACCTCCACTTGCACCGGACGTCCCCTGAGCCGTTTCCTCGCGCGCCTGACCATCCTTTCATCCTCGTCAATGGCGTCGACATGAGCGGCCTTGAACTGATCGAGAATGATTTCCGCTCCTTTGCCCGTTCCGCAGCCGATTTCAAGCACCCGCCCGCCGGGAACGTCCCCTCCCATACTCCTCAAGCGAGGTCCGTCCACGTGGGCTTGAATGAAAGCCCGAATAGGGCTGGCTATCATTAGAAATTCAAGTCGATTGAGAATCATGATTTCCTATACCTGCCAGATTGTCGCCTCAGCACCAGAATGAAGCGCTGGCGCCCATCCTGCCTGTAAGTGATGTCCCGTCTCGTGGTATAGCTGGTTAATATGCCAGACTCTCCTTTGCGACGGCTGGACCCTCATGGCGAGGACTTTCTGCGGATGCTGATGCGCCGTCAACTGCGTCTTTCCATTACTTGTGTGGTCGCCTTCCTGTCAGTGCTCTTTGGCCTCCCACTCCTCAATTATTTCGCGCCGGATTTCATGGCCCAACGCGTATTCGGATTTACGCTCACCTGGATGGTCCTCGGGGTCGGGTTCTTCCCCGCCGTCTGGATCATCGCATGGGTCTTCATCGGGCGATCAATCGCCCTCGAGGAACAGGAGTTGCGAGAGGCAGCACGAGAAGCCGACCAGCCGGTAACCCAACAGTTGCAGGATTAAGACATGACTATCGACCCCTGGGTGATTCTCTTCAGCGCTATCACCGTCATCGTTACTATAGTAATGGGCTTTTGGTCCGCACAGAAATCGAAGACGGCCAGCGATTTCTTCGTGGCGGGCCGCAGCGTGAGCGTCGGCTGGAACGCCAGTGCCATATCGGGAGAATACTTGAGCGCCGCGTCCTTCATGGGAGTGGCCGGTATGGTGATGAGTTCCGGGTACGACGCCCTCTGGTACCCGGTCGGTTACGCCTGCGGTTATCTGTTCCTGCTGCTGTTCATCGCCGGTCCGCTTCGGCGGTTTGGAGCTTACACGATACCTGACTTTGCCGAGGGACGCTTCGATTCCCCTGTCTTCCGAAAGATCGCGGTCATTTTTGTGCTGTTCATCGGCTTTTTCTACACCATGCCCCAAATGAAAGGGGCGGGGACAACTCTCGGGTACATCTTTCCGGGACTGCCTTACTGGGCCGGCGTCCTTTTGGTGGGCGCTGTCATCACCTTGAACGTAGCCCTGGGCGGGATGAAAGGAATCACGCTGGTTCAAGCGTTTCAATACTGGCTGAAAATGTTTGCGATTTCAGTTCCGGTGTTCGTGCTGATGGCCGTATACGGCCACTATGGGACACAGCTTGCGGCCAATGGCGGGATAAGTGACCAGACGGGCGGAGCGCTTTCGGCACCTGTCGGGGTCGTCTTGGACAGGACCGACCCAAACCGGTCTGTGGCGTCACTACGGCGAGAGCTTCCGGAGGAAGCGCCGCCAGACAGTTCGTGGCTGGCGCCGTTCGGCCCGCTGACGTCGAAGGCGGCTCGGGCCGCCAACCTGCCTGCCGAGCGCGCGCGTCCTTATTCGTTGCTGTATACGTATTCGTTGATTATCGCTCTAGTCTGCGGAACGGCCGGATTGCCACACATCCTCGTCCGTTTCTACACGAATCCCAACGGCGTTGCCGCCAAACGCACAACGATGTGGGTCATGGTCCTGATCGGTGTCTTTTACCTGTTCCCGCCGATCTTTGGCGTTATCGGCCGCAACCTGTTGCCGGAGTTGTACGCGGCAACGGGTGCCAAGGGAACGGACAAAGTAGTGCTTGAACTGCCGCGGGTCTTGAATGACGTGTACCCGGGACTTGGGTCGGTGATGAGTGGTATCACCTGCGCCGGGGCTTTCGCCGCCTTTATGAGCACGTTCAGTGGACTTCTTGTGTCGATGACCGGGGCACTTGCCCATGATGTTTATGGACGGATGCTTCGGCCCCAGGCAACTGCGGCCCAACGCCTTCGGATGTTCCGCCTGGGCGCGGTTATTCTCGGTTTCGGCGCGGTCGTTGCTGGCAGCTTTGTCGAACCCTTTCAGATCAACTTCATGGTCGGTCAGGCATTTGCGATCGCCGCCGCTAGCTACTTCCCACTCCTTTTCATCAGCATCTGGTGGCGGGGATTGACGATGAAGGGAGCGGCGACTGGCATGCTGACAGGGGGCCTGCTGGCTGTCATCGCGATTTCACTCACCAGTTTCAGTGACCTGAACTGGTTGGATCTCGGCTGGTTTTGGGCTGCCTATCCGCTGGCGAGGATCTTGTGCGAGCAACCCGCGATCTGGGCCGTCCCCCTCGCGATAGCGCTCATGGTTCTCGTGTCAAAGGCTACGAAGTCGGAAGTACCCGCCGACGTCCGGATGAAGATGCTCGTGCTTCATGCGCCAGAGAAGCTTGGTCTGAAGCAGGAGTATATCCAGGAGCACCAGGCGGTAGCTCCGCGCTAGGCCGAGCGCCGGCACGCCCTTGGTAGCCGCGCGCCTATCCTCCGCGTAATCCGTGCTATCCGCGGGTATCCATTCCCACGGATAGCACGGATTACGCGGATTACGCGGACGCCAGGCGCGCGGAATCAATTTATCAAGCCCTGAGTTCAGCTCCCCTCAGTTCCCTTCCAGGTCCCTTTCCAGCTGTCTGAGCATCGCCAAGCTTTCCGAGGCGTAGCGACGGGCTCGGGCGGGATCGTTGCGACGCTCGCTCATCGAGATGACGGTGTATTTCTGATGTTCGTAAACAAGGTAGAACGTGCGCCGGATGGATGCCTCTTTGTCTTGCCTTTTTAACTCACGCCCGTATCCCTCCCAGAATGCCGGCCCAGTCACCCCACAATAGTCGGCAATTGCCAGATCCCATTCGATGTCCCCCCAGCAGGCGCGGTCAAAATCCAGAACTCCCGTGACAGTTCCATCGTCGCTGACAAGGAGATTGGTAACCCAGATATCGCCGTGGAGCAACCGGGATGTTTGACACGCTTCGAACACGTATGAGTGCCTTCGCAGGAGATTGGCCGCCCATCGGGCCGTTTCTTCGTCGTAAATCCCGCATCGGATGATATCTTTCAGTTCAAGTTCAAACATCAGCTGAAATGCGGCCGACCATGTCTTCTGGGGCTCCATGCAGCGATGCTCTCCCAGGTAGCCGAAACGGTTTTCGGGGTCCGTAAGTCCATGAACCTGGGCGATATACCCGCCCCATTGGCGCAACGCCCGATCATACGAGGCCCTGCTCAATCGGGCTTGGCTTAAGGGAACTCCGGGCAGCATGGGCATGATGAGATAGTCTCGATCAATTCGGGTTCGGGAAAAGTCGTACGCGAGAATAGGCGGTACCGGGACGGTAGTCTCTCTCAGCAGGCGCTCGTGGAGGGCCGGTTCCTGGCGCATCATTCGGTATTCATAAAAAAGCTGGAGCATCGAGTCCGGGGGCGCTACCCGCAGTACACAGTTTTCCCCGCTGGTACGGTGCCTGCACGCGAATGTTTGAGAAAACTTGCCGGCGCCAAAAGCACGACACTCCCATTCTCCCTCGCGATAGGTTTTAACCAGCGACGCGGCTGTCGCTTCGTCGATTCGGTTCATGTTTACTACCTCGTGACTCTCCTTGCAGAACGTTCCCAAAACTGCCGAATACTCCGCCCCTTTCTGATGTATGAATGTATTATTGGGCACAATTATTGAAGCTGAAAGGTGGCCAGGATGATATCGACAGGGATCTTGCTCCTGGGACTCGCTGCGCTCACTTACTTGGGCGGTGATGATCTGCAGGCAAAACAGGAGAAATCAATGGTCTACAAGCGGTTCAAGCTCGCCCTTGTGCAAATGCTCGTCGAGGGCGGAGAAAAGGAAAAGAATCTGGAGAGGGCGGAAGCGAGGATACGCGAGGCAGCCAGCCAGGGCGCAAATATCGTGGTTTTGCCCGAAGCGATGGATCTTGGCTGGACACATCCCTCGGCACTGACCAACGCCGAACCAATTCCGGACGGCTCCGTCTGCAGGCGGCTCATGAAGGCAGCCCGGGAGAATCGAGTCTATGTATGCAGCGGGCTCACCGAAAGAGCCGGAGACCTGGTTTTCAATTCGGCCGTTCTCCTCGATCCCAAAGGCGAAGTGTTGATCAGGCATAGGAAACTGAACGAGCTGGATATCGGGCATGATCTCTATGCGCAGGGCGACCGACTAAGTGTCTGCCAGACAGAGTTCGGGACGGTGGGAGTTCTCATCTGCGCAGATGCCACGGCTGCCCACTACACCCTCCTGCGGACACTCGGGTACATGGGCGCCGACATCGTTCTGTCCCCGAGTGCCTGGGCGGTTCCTCCGGACCACGACAACCGTCTCACTCCCTACGGGGATACTTGGCGACAACCATATCAGACGGTCGGACGTGAGTTCGCAATGTGGATTGCCGGTGTCAGCAATGTCGGAAAGATGGTTGCAGGGCCATGGAAAGGATGGAACTGCATCGGGTGCTCACTGGTGGTGGATGCCCGAGGGAACGAGGTGCTTCAAGGACCTTACGGAGCCGAGGCGGACCGGATTCTGTACGTCGAAGTGGAAACTGTCCCGCGCCCTGCCCGCGGCACAGACTGGCATAAGTATTGGGACGGGAGAGGAAAGTAGCACGGCTCGGGGCATAGACAACTTCACGGCATGCCGGGGGCGCACACTCGAGTTTGGCGAAGATACACATGTCTATAAAACAGGACAACGCACACTCGAACCGCCGCTACGAGCCGAGCTTGCGAGCACAACGGTCAGGCTTGCGAGCGGCAGGTTGAGGCGAGGCTGGTGGTTGAGTGATTCGCCGTCTTTTGGCGAATCGTATCGAAACCCGGCGGTTGAGTGACTCGCCGTTT
>DAOTAI010000570.1:0-2748 GCA_035593865.1 Acidobacteriota bacterium | reverse complement strand
AGCGAACACTCCCCATCTTCGTAAGAACCCCATCTTCATCTATCTTTCCGACCGCTTCACCAGGCCGACACCATTCCAGCCTGACATCGTCGTCGGCATTGATGAGGTTGTCGAGAAGAAAGTCGACATGTACCATTGCCACGAGTCTCAGATGTATGAATGGCTCCCGTACAACCGAAACCAACTGGACCAGGTTCCCAAGACCGGGCGGCGGGAGTGGCTCGGCGAACAGCTGAAACCTCAGTATAAGAGAGAAGCGGACAGGTACCGAGACAAGCTCATAGAACTCTACGGACAGGAGAGAGGCTCGAAGATCGTGTATGCCGAGGCCTTTGAGGTGTCGGAGTACGGTTCGCCGCTTCGGAAAGAGGACATTAAGAAGTATTTCCCGTTCTTCTAGCGTTATCCCTGGGCGCGAAACCTATCTAATCCTGACGTCGTCAGGATTAGTATGGACACCAAAGAACGGAACGAGCCACAGCCGTGCGAGATCTGTGGCAACCCGGAAGCTATGCAATTCGCAGATCAATGGATTTGCGAAGAGTGTTATCAGGGACGGAGTTCCTGCTGTCCGGAATTCGGAAAAGATGATCTCTGGGTCTTCGAAGAGGACCAACAGGAAGCAGCAGAAGTAGAAGTTGCGGTTGAAAAGTGAGACTGGAGGTCCTACCGGGCAGCCGCGAATAGTTCGATAATCTGCGGGGCGACCAGGCGAGAGTCAAGCTGCCGAGCAGGGTCGAGCGCCAAGGCCGCCTTGAAATGGACGCTCGCTTTCTCTCGTAGACTCTCGCTTTGCAAGGGGTCGAGAGTCAAGAAACTAAGGCGCGCATAAGCGATGCCGGTCGAGATTTCGAGTTCGGCGCTCGGCCCCTGCCAGCGGGCTCTCACATTTTCCAAGAGACGAACGGCCGACTCCGGCCGAGCCACGTACGCTGATATAACTGCTTGTCTGAGCGTATTGGGATCCAAGCCGGTTGATTTGGCCGTCTTCTTGACTTTTCGAGTTTGTGCTTTCTGCAGTTCGGTCAGAAGGGGGCCCAGGTTCCGTCGCTCGAACTCGGATGCGTGGAAATGACGAGCCTGCTTCAGAGCCTGGCTGGCCTCCTGGAACAACCCCTTAGCCCTCAGAACTTGGGCACGCTCGACAAATCGGTCGAATTCTGAAACTCGCTGTCGATCTGCTTGAATAGCCCGGAGATAAGAAAGGTAAAGACCGATTTCCGTTGCAATACGACCGGTCGGGTGTGAGCCGGCTTCCTGCTTGAAATACTGAGACGCCTCATCATAACGACCCAAATGGTAGTAAGCTTTTCCCAGGAGGAAGTACGGGAAATAGGCGAGCTGTTCAGTTTCTTTTCCCCGCGTCACGTATCCGGAAGAAGGATTTTGCTCGATAGCCTGCTGCAGTTTGACGATGGCTTCTTGCCAGCGTTGTTGACTTAGGTCACGTTGGGCCTGATCAAATAAGATGTACCATGGTTCGGCCGAAAGCGTGGCGGCCAGACCAAACCAGACGATCGAAACACCGAAAACCCAGAAACGCATTGACTCTCACGGAAATGCACTCCCCGAAGCAAGCTGGCTTTCCAGTTCCTCGCTTGAAATCAAGGAATGCTCGACTTTCGTAACTTCGTCGCTCTCGACTTTCACCGAGAGCTCAACGCTTCCAAAATCAGGATGGGATACTCCGAACCGATAGTTGCCGGGGGGCAAAGACAACGTACAGGGACTGATCAAACCGTCGGGTTGGATTATCCGGCCGTCATCCACGCAGTAAATTGCGTCCACGCGCGCCCAAGGCACAACATTGAGAGCCACCGTTCCTGGAGGAGGCGGAGGAGGTAAAGGCTCAGGCACGATAGTTTCCTCAGCCTCACTCGGTGACAATGGTTCGGAAGGTGCCGTAGCTCCCTCGACCAGGCTCGAATCCACCGACCGACTGAAGTGCAGACCGAAACCGACCAGCAAGAGCACCAGCACAAGAGACGGGAAAGCCGCCCGAATCAACCGATTCATGAGGCTTCGGCCTGGTGGCGGGGGCGTCAAGGGCGGCAGGTCGCTGAGGTCGAGCGCCTTTCTCGGAGGATCCGTTCGTAAGGACTGCACAACCGGATTCGAATGCG
This sequence comes from Acidobacteriota bacterium, assembly GCA_035593865.1. Taxonomy (GTDB): domain Bacteria; phylum Acidobacteriota; class UBA6911; order RPQK01; family RPQK01; genus RPQK01. Next base: position 625 of record DAOTAI010000570.1, on the reverse strand, counting down.
GGGCGTCAGTAGAGGAAGCCTGGCTCGAGGAGTCGGAAAGGTTGAAATCCCCCTGGTCAAGTCGTTGATTCGGACGGCCAAGCGCGCCCTGCGACCTATTAAAGATTTCCTTTGCCTCAGTTGAGTTCGGGTCAAGCTGCAAAGCGTGCAGGGCGAGAAGGCTCGCCATGGCGAAGTCCCCGTTCATTTCGGCCTGGGAAGCTTCTCGCAACACCCCTGCCAGCTGGTCACGGGTCTCGTGCATACATCTCCTCGCAACCTGGCAGAGAGGAGCCGGTTCTGACCGGTGTCAAGTCGCTTTCGGGCGTCTGTGTCGGAGGGAACGTTTCTCGCAGTTCGCAGACATGTAAAGTGCCCCCCAAATATTGCCCTGCACTACATTATCTCATTGCTTTTGGTTCAGGAACAGTGCTCGGTCCCGAATGCGAACAACCCATCCGAACAACTCAGGAGCTGTTTCCTCCGCGTAATCCGTGTAATCCGTCCTATCCGCGGGGGTTGAGACCCGTGGATAGGACGGATTACACGGATTACGCGGATGAGACAGCCCGCGCTTGTCACGGCACTTGCCTGCTAAACTGGATGCTTATGCGAAGACTGTTGTTGCCGGGACTTCTGTTCGCCT
>DAOTAI010000569.1:0-2748 GCA_035593865.1 Acidobacteriota bacterium | reverse complement strand
CCGCGCCCTCTCTCAGGCAGCTGCCCAGGTGGCTAGCCCTCAACTCAGAAACCAGGGCACGTTAGGCGGAAATCTATGTCAGAAGCCTCGCTGCTGGTACTATCGCGGTGAATTTGACTGCCTTCGCAAGGGTGGGGAAATTTGCTATGCGGTAGTCGGAGACAACCGTTTTCATTGCATTTTCGGCGGTGATCCCTGCTACATTGTTCATCCTTCGGACACGGCGGCTGCCCTGGTTGCGCTTGAAGCGGAGGTTCGAATCACAGGACCCGGAGGAACCAGGGCTGTTCCTCTCGAAGACTTTTTCGTGACTCCTGAAAAAGACGTACGTAAGGAAACCTCTCTCGAGAGAGGGGAAATCCTGATGGAAGTGGTGGTTCCTGTCCCGGCACCGGGGAGCGTCAGCTCCTATCGGAAAGTGCGGGCCCGGAATTCCTGGGATTTTGCACTGGCGGGGGTGGCCATCGTTCTCGGGATGAGCGGAGGAACGGTGAAGAAGTGCCGTGTGGTTCTTAGTGGAGCGGCGCCCATTCCCTGGCGTTCGAGAGAGGCGGAGCAGGCGTTGCAGGGGCAATCCCTCGGGGCCGAGGTTATCGCGAGAGCCGCGGAAGCGGCGGTCAGCAAGGCCCAGCCCCTGGATCACAACGCCTACAAGATCCCGATGTTCCGCGGGCTGCTTGAGCAGGAGTTGAAGAAACTGGCTTCGTTGCTCTAGAACGCGCAACTGTCGCGGGTCCAGTTGATTCCCTGGGAGGTGTCGCATGGCGCGAAAAGCAGTCTCGCTCGTGCCTCTTTTGGCATTAGCCGTATTCACCTGTTGCACTCAAGTTGAGGAAAAAATGGAAATCACGAAAAGCACGTTCGGAAAGACGGCCGATGGTCAGACTGTGGATCTTTACACTTTGACGAACGACAACGGGATGGTGGTCAAGATTACCAACTGGGGCGCGACCATTGTTTCGGTGTTTACTCCGGATCGAGCGGGCAACAGCGCTGATGTGGTGCTCGGTTATGACGATCTGGACGGTTATCTGACGGATCGAGCGTACTTCGGATGCACGGTCGGGCGTTATGGAAACCGGATCGGCCAGGCGAGATTCACCCTGGACGGCAAAGAATACCAGTTGGCCCGCAATGACGGCGAGAATCATCTCCACGGAGGAGTGGCTGGGTTCAACAAGAAGCTTTGGCATGCGAAGGAGATCAATCGCCCGGAGGCCGTGGGCGTCCAGATGAATTACGTTAGCCAGGATGGCGAGGAGGGCTATCCGGGTAATCTGGATGTGACTGTGACCTTTACTCTGGACAACCAGAACCAGATCCGAATTGACTACCTTGCGACCACGGACAAACCCACAGTCGTGAATTTGACCAACCACTCCTATTTCAATCTGCTTGGCGATGCGGCAGGAGACATCCTGGGCCATGAGCTGACGATCAACGCCGATCGGTTCACTGTTGTCGACAGCGGCCTGATTCCCACCGGGGAACTGCGTCCGGTTGAAGGAACGCCGCTGGATTTCAGGCAGCCGAAGACCGTCGGATCGCGTATCGAAGAGGGATATGAGCAACTGGTCCTGGGGAGAGGCTATGATCACAACTGGGTCATAAACCAAGAAGGGAACGCTCCCTGGCTTGCCGCCCGGGTATTCGAGCCGAAGACGGGGCGTGTTGTCGAGGTTTTCACGTCGGAACCCGGCGTGCAGTTCTACAGTGGGAATTTCCTGGACGGGACTATCAAGGGCAAGAAAGGTGTCGTGTATCAGAAGCGTTACGGGCTTTGCCTGGAAACCCAGCATTTTCCAGACTCGCCGAATAGGCCTGAATTCCCCTCGACCACCCTGCGCCCGGGCGAGAAATACGAGACTACGACGATTTATCGCTTTAGCGTGCGTTAATACAACAGGTAGGGTGGGTTTCGAATCCGCACGGTGTTTTTCGGGGCGGATTGAAACCCACCACCGTGCACCAGCTTGCGTTTCGCCTCTTCGTACGACAAGCGCGTTGAGTGAAAAGCGGTGGGTTTCAATCCGCCCCGAAATGCGCCGGCCGGATTCGAAACCCACCCTACGGCCTACGGCCGTCGCTGATTTTTGCAATTGGCTCTAAAAAATCGCATCTTGTCCCTATCGGGACAAAAAACCAAGCCGCTTATGCCCCTTCGGGGTCGAAAATACAAAGAAAGCTGCAGTCGTCGAATTTTTGCAATTGGCTCTTCATTTTCCATTTTCCATTTCTTCCATCTCACGATGGTGCCTGTCCCGATAGGTCTGCGACCAAATGGCAAATGGAAAATGGCAAATGAAAAATGAAGAGCCGATTGCGAAAATCGGGTTTTCAAGGCCAGAAGGGCCTGGTGCAAGTTAGCTTGGGGCGAAGCCCCATAAGCGCTAAATAAGCGCCGCTATCAGTGGGAAGAGATCGCACGCCTCCGGCCTCCGGCGTGCGGTTTCCCGGAGCCGTTTTCCTCACGCAGAGAGATGCTTATGTTAGCGCTTAGCGGGCTTTCGCCCGAGGCTATTCTGATCAGGCCGTTGGCGCCTTTGAGACCGATGTTTGCAATCGGCTCTGGAAATTGCTTTTCCCTCTATCCCTTTATTGAAACCCACCATCGTGCACCAGCGTGCGTTTCGCCCTCTTCGTACGACAAGCGCGTTGGGTGAAGAGCGGTGGGTTTCAATCCGCCCGGAAATGCGCCGGCCGGATTCGAAACCCACCCTTCTATGAGGACTGCTGTTGTCAAGGTGT
>DAOTAI010000568.1:0-2750 GCA_035593865.1 Acidobacteriota bacterium | reverse complement strand
CCATATCCAGCCTCAACACGGGCAACAACCTGCTGATTCTCGTGTTATCGACTTTGATGGCCGCCATGATCGTCTCCGGCATGATTTCCAACGTCGTGCTGGATGGCCTGCGGATCAGCCTGCGCACTCCCGACGCGATCCATGCCGGTCAAAAAGCGTTGTTCATGTTGACGCTGAATAATCTCAAACGTCGCTTCCCGTCCTTCGCGCTTCGAGTTAGAAACAGCAGGGGCGAACCCGAGGAACCGGAGGGTACGGACTTTTTCACCCAAGAAAAGGTTTTCCCGTTTATCAAGGCCAAGGGATCCTTGTCGCTGCCGCTGGAGTGCATTTTTGAAAAGCGCGGGATTTACCCGGTGACTGGATTTGAAGTTCGAACGACCTTCCCTTTCGGTTTCTTTTCCAGGGGACGAGAGATCAAGGCGGCTGGGAACATCATTGTCTATCCGCGCCTGTGTGACGTGTCTTCGCTTCTCATGCTTCATCCGTATCTGGAGGGAAGCCAGGAGCAGAACCGTCGGGGAATAGGGGGTAGTCTTTACAACATCCGGCTTTATCAGCCGGGAGACGATGCGCGTCGTGTGCATTGGAAATCGACTGCGAAGACGGGACGCCTGATGGTCACCGATTTGTCGGTTGAAGAGGATCGGCCGGTTTCCATCGCTTTTTCGAGGTTCCTTCCGAATACTTCACCGGCAGCATTGTCCGCGTTCGAAGCAGCTGTCTCCTGTATTGCCTCCTTGTGCACGCTCTACTATCGACGCCGTCAGACATTCTTTTTCAGTTCGGACGATATCCAGGTGTTGGCTAACGGCCGAGAGGACGCCTATCGGGCCTTGATGGAATACCTTGCCGCTGTTTCGCCTTCACAGGATGAAAAGAATCAACCTGCGAGGATTCCTCCGGGGTCGATCTTATTCTCCGCAGGAACTGTTGCCGATGATGCGTCATACGCTCACGTAATTAATTACCTGGCTTGGGGCGAGGACCAGAAATGACTTTTGAGCGCGCTTTCCGGCTTTACAGCATTCTCCTGCTTCTCGCGGGATTTTTCGCGCTGTTTGCGGCCGGAGGCGTCAGTCCGCTGCTCGCGACTCTTTATGTCCTGACGGTGCTGGTCCTGGCGCGACTCGGGACCCGAACCATTCCACACATCCTGCAGTTTCTTATGGTGTTTGCAGTGCTCGGTTGGTTTGCGGTGGACGTCCTGTTTTTTTCGTCAGTCGTTCCGGGCCTTGTTCACGTGCTCCTGCTGATCAGCTTGATAAAGCTCGGTTCGGCACGAAGCGGGCGTGATTATCTGCTGCTTTACCTGATCGCCTTTGTCTTCGTTCTCCTGGCTACGGCGTACACCATCTCTGCTTTCTTCCTTGTGACACTGGCCGTCTTCATATTCCTGGCGATACAGGCCTTCATGCTCCTGGAGACTCGCCCGGCCCAGCTTCAGAACCAGAGAGCGCGTTTTCCGCACAAAGCCTACCTCCAGATGTCCTTGGTCGTCACCGTCCTGATCATGCTTTTTGCGATCCCGATCTTCATCCTCATTCCACGGGGAGGAATGGCGTTTCTTGGAACACAGGCGGACACCTTTGTACACATGACCGGCTTCTCCGATCGGGTGACTTTAGGGGAATTGGGACGAATTCTCAATGACACCCGGATCGTGATGCGCGTCAAAACGGACCTGCCGCCCGAGCAGTTGCCGCCGGATCTGAAGTGGCGAGGGATCGGGCTGGACTATTTTGATGGCAGGGCGTGGCTTAACACCAGGCGGACCGAGGAGCAGATTTTCCTCGATGAAGCGTACAACGGTTATCTCGTTCCCCGGACCAGGCGGCAAAACGAGACTCAGCTTGGCCAGGTCTTTTTCGTTGAACCGTTCACCAATACCGTTTTCGGTGCCCCGGACATCATTTCTATCAGGGGTTTCCGCGAAGACACTCGTATCGTGAGGGACGGAAACGATTCGCTGTCTTACCGTCCAGCTCGAACCCGGCGGCTTAACTACACCGTGTTTTCGGACATCATGACCCGCGAGCAGAGGTTGGGAGCAGTACGACACGCGTCGGGCGCGATTCTCGGGATGGAACGCTACCTGCAGCTCCCCAAAATCGATCCGCGCATCCCCGCGCTAGCCGAGCGAATTGTCGCCGGTCGCCAGACGGCCGTAGGACGCGCGCTCGCTATCGAGGATTATCTGCGCCGGAATTATCGTTATAGTCTGGATAATCTTTCTGCAGGCGCGGACGATCCGCTGGCCGATTTCCTTTTCGAGCACAGAGCCGGGCATTGTGAGTATTTCTCTGCCGCTCAAGCCGTGATGATGCGGGTTGTTGGTATCCCGTGCCGTGTCGTAAATGGATTTCGTCGCGGCGAGTACAACAGCTGGAGCGACAACTTTGTGGTTCGGCAATCAGATGCCCACAGCTGGGTTGAAGGTTATTTTCCAGGCGCGGGATGGATGGAATTTGATTCGACCCCCGCTGCCCCTGCGCCGGAAAGGTACTTCCTGGCGCGCTTCAGCAGCCAATGGCTGGACGTCCTAGATGCTTTCTGGACGGAGGTCATTACCTTTGACCGGGTCGGGCAAGTCAGTCTGTTTCGTTCGACTGGTCGAGAATTGTTTCGAGTTCTGACAGGGGCGGGGCAGATCACAGATTGGCTGCGCGAGCTGGGCAGAAACTTGAACGACGAGCTCCTGGCTGCCCGGCTTCCTGATATTGCCCTGGTTTTCTGGTTGATCCCGGGGT
>DAOTAI010000567.1:0-2756 GCA_035593865.1 Acidobacteriota bacterium | reverse complement strand
CTTAGCCGTATCTAGAGAACTGCCACCGCCGAGACCCAGCACAGCTTGAGGAGCGAACTCCCTGGCTTGACGCGTAGCCTCGTGAATCAGGCCGGAGCCTGAATCCGCAGTGACCTGATCATAGACATAGAAATCCAGCCCTGCCTCACTCCAGCCCTGGGTTAACTGCTCCACCAAGCCGGCTTGTCGCACCCCTGGATCGGTCACCACGAAGACGCGTTGCCACTGTCGCTCCTTTAGCAGTTCGGGAATACGGCTGACCTGTCCGAGACCAAAATGGATGTCTGTGGGAATCGGAAGAAAGCGGAAACTGGTATCGGAGAAAAATCGCATCTTATTGTCCCATGAAAGATTACGCGGTTTTCGGCTGGCCGAATCCACTCAGCTTAGTTTGGGCCAGATCAGCCAGAAATTGAGCTGCCACCGAAAAATCCTTTTCGCCCCCCCCGCTTGCCGAAGCCGCAGCCATTACCTGACCGGCAAGGCTACCGAGCAGAAGAGGGATGCCCAGCCGCTGTCCTAACTCCAGGGCCAGATTCAAATCCTTCTTCATCAGATTCAACTTAAATCCTGGCTCAAAGGTACCGTCCAAGATAAAGCCTGCCAGGCGAAGGTCCATCATTCTGGAATAGCCCGAGGATGTCTTGATCACCTCGTTGAGCACGCCGGGAGTGGAACCGGAGCGCACACCCAAAGCAAATGCTTCCCCGATCACCAAGACGTGTACGGCAGCCATCAACTGGTTGACAATTTTGACTACCTTGCCTTGGCCGACACCGCCGACATGAAAGATATTTCGTGCCATACAGGTGAGAAGGGGACGATATTCTTCCAGGAGGTCCTTTTCCCCGCCCGCCATAATGGTCAGGGTTCCTTCCGCTGCTCCCGTGGTTCCTCCGCTCACCGGCGCATCGAGAATTCGAACTCCCTTCGGCGCCAGCTCCTTCTCCGCCTCTTGAAGCACGAATGGTGTGGCAGTCGTCATATCGATGAGGACCTTGCCGGTCGAAAATCCCTCAGCCAGCCCTTGGGTGCCGAAGATGACTTTCCTCAGCTCCGCATCAGCGGGAAGCACGGTAATCACGACCTCAGACATTCTGGCGGTTTCGGCCGCGGTTTGGCAGATCTTGGCTCCCAAAAGTCTCAACTCTTCAACGGGTTCCCGTCTTCGGTGCATGAGCGTAAACAGCTCGTGCCCGCTCTTGATCACGTTCTTCGCCATGGGTAATCCCATAGCACCCAGACCGATGAATCCGACCTTCACAATAAGCCCCTTTCTCGTTTGCCGGCTCTAAAACAGAAACCGACTGCTCCGCCGGCGATGAAACATGATGCATCATACATACTCGTACTTCTGTAGGCTGTCAAGGACTTTTTCCAGAGGCGTACTTTTGTCAGGGGAGTAAAAAGTCTATCTTCCGTGATTGAATCGCAGCTTCGTATTCGCTTTGAGGATGTCTTCCAGAGCGGCCATTAAGTGGTCTTCCATAATTCGCTGGGCTTCCTGCTCGCTCCCCCGCTCCATAGCATCAATCAGGGCAGCGTGTTCCCGGAGAGCTCGTGCGGGTCGCCCAGAGAAACGGATGGTTTGAGCCATCAACATCTGTAATTGAAGCGACAATGCGTCCATCACCTTCGAGAGTTGAGAATTTTTAGCGAATTTGAAGATGGCTGCGTGGAGTTCCTTATTGTAGGTCTGATACGCTTCCATATCGTTGCGCCGGATCGCTTCTTCGCCTTCTTTCTGATGATTCTTGAGCCACTCGATTCCGTCAGCGGTTATCCGTTGACAGGCCAACCGCACGGCGAAGCACTCAACGCCCGCACGCAACTCGTATAGCTCGCGAACCTCCTCAGGATGGAATTTCCGGACTACCCAGCTCTGATATGGTTGCTTTACAATCAGTCCATCTTTCTCCAGGCGATTTAGTGCATCTCGAACAGGAGTACTGCTAATACCCAACTGGCTGGCGATGGCGTCAATCCGGAGAGGTGTTTCGGCCCCGATTTTGACTCCAAGGATGCTGTCAAGCAGTACCTCGTAGACTCGCTGGCTCAACTGAACAGGACGACCTATCTTTCTTAGCGGCAATTTCACCTTTGCAACTCCTTGCACCAAAAGTGTCACTCATATCGACTTGAATTGTCGCCCAACATGATACATCACACATTGTGCGCGAGCGCGTCTCTGGTTGCATAGATTTTGCATCGGCATGAGAAAAGAACTCGGAACATTTATGAAACTACTCCTGTCTGTGAAGGGTGCTGTTTATCGCCTGCAGCTAAACGAACCCGTCCGCTGTAACCCGCCTGCTTGTCTCACGTGTGCGTCCGGTCTAGACTGCCCGTATGAACAGACATGTCAATCTCTTGCTTGCGTGTTTGCTTTTTCTTCTGAACGGAGCGGCAGTCGTTCGCGAAGTGCGCGCCGAGACCGAGCAACAGCGCGAAGAGCGGATGCGCTGGTGGACGGAAGCCCGCTTCGGCATGTTCATCCATTGGGGTCTGTACGCAATGCCTGCCCGCCACGAATGGGTCAAGAGCCGTGAGCAGATCACCGACGAGGATTATCAGAAGTATTTTGATCTGTTCAACCCCGATCTTTACGACCCTCGAGAATGGGCGCGCATGGCCCGGGAAGCGGGCATGAAGTACGTCGTCGTGACGAGCAAGCACCACGAAGGCTTTTGCCTCTGGGATTCGAAGTACACCGATTACAAGGCAACTCGGACACCCTACGGAAAGGACCTTTTGAA
>DAOTAI010000056.1:0-16759 GCA_035593865.1 Acidobacteriota bacterium | reverse complement strand
GAACCCGTGCCCGGCACCCCCGCTTACTTCAAGTGCACCCGCGCCCAGAGCTGGTTAACGTCAAGCGCCAACGCTTTTTCAAACTCAGACCTAGCAGCCGCAACGTTTCCGCGTCCCTGGTGTACGAGTCCACGCAGGTAATGCAGACGGGCCTGCCTGACGTTGAGCGGTTCCCTTTCCCCAAACTTCGAAAAGAAATCGACACCCGATCCCGGCTCGATGGATGCAAACTGCATGAGGCCAGCTAGAACGGTTTCCGCCCTTTCGACGGCGCCCAGCTTCTTAAGGGACATGGCCTCGTAATACCGCAAATCTGACCACTCTTCCCGTTGCTTCGCCTCAACCGCTTTGCCGAAGAACTCCTTCGCCTTTTGCTCGTCTCCGAGCGCCTCGTAAGCAGTCGCTATAAAGTAGTAGATCTGTGGCATTCGACCACCGCGATAGGGCCAGGCGTTTTCCAGATTCAAAGGGAACTCCAGCGCCTTCTGGTAGTCTTCAAGCGCACCCTGGTAGTCTTTTTCATTAAAACGAGCTAGACCCTGCAAAAGCCAGGCGTCCACATACGCATCCCGCAAGCCTCTGCTGCCCTCCCAGACGTTGAAGTGCCGCTCGGCCAGAATCCGAGCGGCATCGTCGTAACGTCCTGTCTGCACGTACAGCAGAACTAGCCGAGAGATGGCGTCATCCCGCTTCTCGACCGTCGCGCGGTTCTTCTCCAGTGTCTCGATCCGTTTCGCGTGTGCCGTTCCAGCCCTTTCGTAAAGCACATCCAGTTCATAAAACAGACGCGCGTCGGAAGGATCGCATTCGACCGCCTTCTCCATGGAAGCGATCGCCTTGCCCACATCGTTCTCCACCTGCTGGTAGGCAATGGCAAGATTCCGATGGACCGTCGCAAAGTCGGCATCGAGCCGACGGGACTTTTCCCATTCCTTCAACGCTGCCGTAGGCTGTTCATCGAAAAGCAGGTTCCCGAGGTAATACGGAGCTCGCGCGTCTGCAGGATTAACTTCCTGGGCTTTCTTGAGGACGGCAATCGACTCCAGGCGGAAAGGAAAGACGTATCGAGGGCTGACTTTTGCTGCTTTCTTGAAAAACCGCGCCTGCTCAGCCGAATCTCCCTTTTCTCCCCAAAGGTAGCCGAGGTAATAATCAACCATCGCCGCCCCTGCTGCCTTCTCGTCGCGCGGCCAGAGAGACAGGGCCTCGATGGCCTCATCCCAGAAGCCGGCATGCGCATAATCGACACCCAATTCCAGGTACGACTGAACGTCACCGCGCATCAGCTTCTGAAGGGACTCAAGTTGTTTCGGAGCGTCGGACTTTTTCAATGACCTCTTTGCGAGGTACAGTTCAAACCCGGCCAAAAAGTCCAGAGGATCGGACTTCAGCAGATCCTGGGTTATCTGCTCGGCCTCGGCGGACCTGTCCATCCGTCGCAGCAGCGCCGCCTTTAGAGCAGCAGTTTTCCCACTCCATTGATTAGTCGCCAAGGCGCGACTCACGTGATCTAGCGCTTCCTCGAAACGTCCCTCGCGTGCACTGATTTCAGCCAGTTGGTGATAAGCGGGGGTATGGAAGGCACTACTCCAGGTAGCCTTGTATAGCGGCTCTACCGCCTCGCGATGTTTCCCCTGGAAGCGCAGCACCAGGCCGAGGTAGTAGAACGCTTCCCCATCCCTGGGGCTGGTATAGTTGTGCGTCGGCCTCTTCAAAGCTTTCCGGAATCTCAGCTCAGCATCGTCGAACAGTCCTCGTTTAAAGTTCCGAATTCCGAGCGCGAGATTGACCCGGGAATCATCAGGATCCCGCCTGAGAGCCTCCAGATAGTAAGCGTCCGGCTCAAGCGCGGGATTGAAGAACTGTTCCAGTCTCATTCCCGCGAAATAAAGCTCTTCGACCGTCTTAATCTCCTTGGGCGGCGGCGGAGGCTTAACCGGATCGGGCATCGGTTCTCCCTTCCTGGGCTTCTCCTGATAGGCCATCAGCTCCCTGGCGTCGCGGTCCAACACAGACAGCCTCAGGTCTTCCAGCCTGGTCCCCTCCGCCAACTCGATCTCGACCCCAAAAGGCTCGGCTGGACTGATATCGATTTTTTGGGAGAAAAGAACCTTCGCGCCGGCTTTCAACAGGACGGTCGCTCCAGAGTGGGCCCTCACCGTGTTTACCGCTATCCTGGCCTTTCCGGCGTTCGTTATGCCGAGGTTTAGCGCGCCTTCCAGGTTTGCGTATTTCAGTCCCCCCAATTCACGGATCGGAAACCAATAAAGCTTCACGATCTTCGATTCCAAGGGCTGAGCCAGCTGTAATCGGGTTGGTTATCGGAATATGCGCCGGTCATCAACTCCAGCTCGGGACCGTCTTTCTCGGTAAGGATGTGATCCCATAAAACCCCTCGCGGCCCGGCGCTCCATTCCCAGAACTTTTTTCCGGGTGCCACGTGATGGTTGGCCACACTGACCGTGCCCGCCTGCTTTCCATGATCGTAGCCCGCGAAGAAATCGTCCTCGTAGTTCCAGGCGAACATGGAGGTCCATTCCGGATGGTTTTTCCACCAACTCAAATCAACGCCTTGGCGGTAGTCGATCTCGTTGAAGACTTCGTGGGAGACCGGCCAGTGAGCGAACTGATTCTTGCCGTGGTAGGTGACGTATTCGGTGCTCGGAGGAAAGAAGACCTGATAATTCTCGTTAGAATGCGTTCCGGCATTCGCAAAGAAGAGGAAGCTCTGAATAAAGGGTGTCCGGTTGATCGGCTTCAGAGTCGCCTCGAGGTAAGACTTTCCGGGATAAACCGTCAATCCGACCGTCCAGCGCATTCTGTGACGGATCTCCATTTCACCCACCCAGACTGTGGCACTTCCGTCCGGATGGTTCTCAAAGGTGTAATCGATCGGCATGAAGACAGAGGGCCTGTGATGATGCGGGAAATTCCATTCGATTCCTCCCGAAATCCAGGCGCCGATCATTCCTATGAGCGCGGGTTTAATGACCGTCTGCTTGTAGAAGAAGTCGTAGTTATTGGTCTTGTCCACCGCGGAAAGCACGCGGCCGCCCAGCTCAGGGAGCACGCATACCTTGATGTACTCATTCTCCAGATAGACTGCACGGTAGGTCTTCTCGACGCGTTCGTCTGTCAGGTCGTCGATCATCGGGTAGGGATAAACCCGCCCCTGGGCACCCTGGTAAGCACGCCCTGCGTAAAACCTTGGATTATGATCAGGCGGGTTCACCAGGTAGGTGGGAAGGACAAGCGGTTCTTCCCAGGCTCGAGCCTTGGCTGCGGTCGCTTCCGTGTCCGCCAGAGCGGGCATAACGACCAGGGCCGCCGACATGATCGCGACAAGCACGCGGGCGTGTCTTGAAAGCAGATAAATCATGATGGTCCTCCCTCAGTGGGCGGGTCTATCCGCGTTATCCGCCCCATCCGTACTATCCGCGATTTGTTGCCGCGGATGGCAGGGATGACGCGGATAACGCGGAACCCGCTTTTTTTCATACCCTCTCAGTTGTAGCGCGGTTTTTCCGAGTACGGTTCTATTTTGCCTTTCATCAAGTCGTACATTCGGCGATGGGTTGCCTTGGCGGCCTCCACAAGATCCAGATAAGGAAGATCCAAGACGTTGATAAACCCGTAGTTGAGCCGCTCCTCATCCGAGGGCCGGCCAGTCGGCAGATCGTCCACCATCTGAAACCAGTGAGTGCCGATGATATAAGGATTGGCCGCACAATTCTCAACGTAGTAACGATAGGCTTTGCCTCGTTCTGAGTAATCGCGCACTTTGTGGCCCCAGTAAAACAACCCCTGCATTCCCCGTCCCGGCGCGCACGCGGTGAATTCACCGATCAGGACCGGCTTGCCCGAGACTTCGGCGAAACGCCGGATATTCTCCGGGTCCGGCCGGAAGTCGCGAGAGTAGATGTTGATACTGAAGACATCAAAGAGACGGCTCATCTCCACCCATCGGTTGCTGGGGTTTTCTGCAAAGCGGATACCCAGGATCAGATGGTTCGGGTCGTATCGACGCAACGCCTTCACGATAACCTCGAAGTATTCCCTCGCACAGATGTACAGGAAGTCGTCCTTCACCTGCTGCTCCCTTCCCGGATTGGCTTTGAGCAGCTCCTCGAGTTTTGCCTTCGTAGCCGAGGGCTCCGGGTCGGCCAGCAGCATGTCCGGCCACGGGACAAGGGACCCGAAACTACGCGCCCATTGGGGCTCGTTGCCGACGAACCAGCCGATCAGGTTGGGATCGTCTTTGAGCGGAGTCAGTTGACGGCGCGCCGCCTCGTCAACGTTCCTGCGGAATTCCTCCGAAAAGACGTCCGGAAAATTCCAGGGGAACGGAAACATCTTCTTGGTTTCCCACCCATAGAGCGGTATCACATATGGCATGCCCGCTGTTGTCGCCACGTCATAGTCCGACCAGTTGGCAATGGTGTTGAACCCCCAGTTCTGCAGGCGTGCAACGATGTGATCCTGCCACTTCTGTTCCCAGCCCTCGCCGAAGCGACGGATGATGTTGGCGGTGTAAAACGAAACATCCTTACCCGGCGTAAGCCACGCCGGCCCGGGGGCGGGCAGTTCTTCGAATAAATACTCGCGGCGCGTCACGTCAGTGGCAAAGCTTCCCTGCTTGTAGCCGACGAGGTCCATCCCAACCGAGAAAAAAGGATGTCCGTGAGGGTCGACAAGAATCCATCGCCCATCCACTTTTTCCACGCGGAAGAACCCAGTCTTTCGCAGCGTGCGGGACTTGTCTCCACCCAGGGGACAAAACCCGTAATCAACCGGCTCCAAGACATCGGCCGCCCAGAGGTCGCGCAGGGACTTCTCGTCATGAGCCTTGCCCGGCCAGTTCTCTGGAATCCATTGGCCGAATCGATCAATCAGCGGTTTACGGTCGATGATATCGTCGGCCGGAACGTCCTCCCGGAGGGTGAAGTTGTAAAGGGTCACCTGCGAGGGCTGGGCGGGGTAACGCATTTTGAAGACGATTTCCTCGACCTTTTCAAATGTGAAGAGACGGCCCGGCCAGACTTTGTAACCTAGCGGCAACAATGGATTCATGGTCCGGGTTTGAACGAACGCTTCAAATGGGATAACGCCAAAAATGCGGATGCCGGGCAACGGCTCGGTGATGAAGTCCTTGGTCACTTCTCCGTCGGAAAACCCGATGGACAGGGCTTCCAGGCTGGTAGCCATGAACGTGTACTGGATCGAACGCCACGAACTCCAGTCGGTCGGCCAACCGAGTTCGCGAACGGGAATGCGGACCTCCGGCTCGCCCTCGGCATAGTTGAATGTCAGCGTCAGAGGCTTGGTCTCCTGGTCCTGAAAAACGCGAGCATCATTGAGCTTGAATTTCGCCAGGTCAGCCGGAGTGAGTCGGGCAATCAGATCTGTGCGCGTATCGGCGGCAATGGTTGGGGCAACACCCAGAAAAGCGATTGACACAAGGATCGCGAAGCGTAGTCGTTTCATGATTTGCACCTCTACAGCCAGACAACAGTTGCACATTGACGTAAAGCATTCAACGCCATTTTGCGAGAACTATTCGCCAATTTGCGAACGCCTGGGGGCTCGGCCTCGGGTTGGGAGGAAATGGCTCCGGCCGTTAGATAGAGGGGGGCCGATGAGCACGGTAATGGCGGACACGATTTGTGGCCGTTTCCTCAGAGGTGTGTGAAACACTTGCGGGCTGGCTTTGCCCGGAGACCAGGTCGCATAAGCTGGCCGGTGACAACCTACTTCCCTGGGAGTCGCCGAAGGTCATCGGTCGCAGTTGACTTGGGGGAGCGGTCATGCAGGCTCAGTCGGCGACCCCCAGTTGAGCAGTGAGTGGTTAGAGCCGAAGCTGAGGGCCGAATCAACGGCTCATTCCCACATCACACCTCCTCATTCATTCGGTCAAGCTTGGCGACACGGCGGCGGAAGTGCTCCTCTGTGCTGAATTGTGCGGTCAGGAAAGAAGCCAGGATCTGCTCCATAGTCTTAGACCCTATAATCCAAGCCCCCATACAGAGAACGTTGACATCGTCATGCTCGACACACTGTCTGGCCGAAAAAGCATCATGACAGACCGCTGCGCGTATTCCCCGCACTTTGTTTGCAGCGATACAAGCGCCAACCCCCGTGCCGCCAAGCAGAATTGCCCGGTCAGCCAATCCATTCTTGATCCGTTGACAAGCCAGCTTCACAATATCGGGAAAATCAACCGGCGAATCGGTAGATGTTCCAACGTCTTCAAACGGATAGCCCCAAAAGGTCAATACATCTAACAGTGCGCCCCTGAGGAGAAAACCGCCATGGTCATTCCCGATGACCAGTCGGAGTTCCAATCTGTTCGTCAAGGAAACAACAGGCGCCTCCCCCTGTTTCGCTCGGCCCGTTGATCGAGATAGCGCCTTAGATTTAAATCGTCGCTCAAGATCGCCAGAGCCGGTCATACGCATTCATATCCTCTTCCAGTCAGTCACCGGGCAACGAAATGGGCAGCTCAAATGACGACAACCCTAAGGCAACGTCTCGCTTATCGCCGCCTAGCCTGACGACTACTTGCAACGACGCTGGCGATTGACCCGAACATCGCGAAGTCCCAGCAATTCGAGAGTCGTGCGTCCTTCCTTGATCTGAGCTATGATCGCTGCTTCTCTTTCGCGACGTTGAACCGCGGACCGGTAGACCGTTTCTATTTGGTCTTTTGGCACTACAACGACACCATCGACATCACCGAAAACCAGGTCACCCGGACATATCGTCACACCGCCTAGCTCGATCGGTATATTTAGCCTTCCGGCACACTCCTTGGTGCAAGCGCCTATTGACAAACCCCTGCAGAAAATTGGAAACCGCAATCGTTCGATAGCACAAATGTCTCGGACAGCGCCATCGATTATTAAGCCAGTAACGTTACGGGCTTGTGCAGCGATCGTAAGAATCTCGCCCCACGCACCCCGCAGTAGGTGATTTTCGGTACAAGCGACGATCACGTCTCCCGGTTGTGCTTCTGCGACCGCGATGTGGAGCATGAGATTATCCCCGGGAGGACATTCAACAGTAACCGCCCTGCCGCATAGCTTTGCGCCCGGCCATGCCGGACGGATGGCCGGATCGACATTTCCCTGCTGTCCCGCCGCCTCATATATCGTCGCAGCATCGAATTCCAGGAAGCGTTGAAATATGTTTGGAGCTTGTTTCCTTGCACCTACTTCAGCCATGATTCCTCCAATATTACGCCGAGCACGGCCGAGACACCGACAAGATCGATCATATCCAAGAGTGGAAAAAGCGAGGGAAGGCACTCTGTCAGCGCCTTCTCGGCTCTTCAGCTTGCCTTCCCGCCACGATTTCCTTTATTCGAATGCGTCGGGCGGCATCAGTTCTCCACCCCGGACCCTGGGAAACGGTTTACCGGTCCGTTTCATCCAACGCTCCCTGCCGATCATGTCCAGGAAAGGCAACGCGGCACGTGCAACTTCCTCAGCTCGCTCACGAGGGACTACGACGACGCCATCTCCATCCGCGATAATGACATCGCCCGGTCGTACCAGAACGCCACCCAAAGTCACCGGCCGGT
Source organism: Acidobacteriota bacterium (assembly GCA_035593865.1). Classification (GTDB taxonomy): domain Bacteria; phylum Acidobacteriota; class UBA6911; order RPQK01; family RPQK01; genus RPQK01. Next base: position 9,180 of record DAOTAI010000056.1, on the reverse strand, counting down.
TGACCGATTCCAGTTCGTTTCGCCCCGGCCGGAGGCCGCGCCCGAACCTTCGGTGGTAAGCGGGAACTTTCTGATGGATGATCTCATCACTGTCGGCTAAGCCACCACTGGTTATGACCCCGACCATCCCTCTTCGCTTCCACGCCATAATGTTATTGGATCCGATCGTCCGAGATTCGCCGTCCTCCATCCCGTCAATGACCAGAACGGCGCCAGGGAACAATACATCCATAAAAGCCTCCCCGGTTATGTCCCGGTACCAGCGGCTAATCGTCCGACTGTCCATGCGAGGTTCTCGCTTGTTCGAGGGCACGTACCGCGCCGTCACCGCAATGCCGACAACCCTGTGAGTGAAATTGTCGGTGTCTTTCCACAAAGGTTGGATTTCGTTACTCACAATACCGACATCTTGCAGACCTACCACATCCATGCCGTCAGATACGTCCGAGACCCGCAAGTCCTGGTACATTTGTAGAATCCGGTCGTTTTCTTCCTGCGAATACTCCTTGAAAGGAATATACAGTTTGACTTTTTCCGGAATCTGCTTCTCCTCTACATGCTGAGCCACGGCCAACGCGGAAAGCAAATACAGGACGGAACAGCCGATTCCTAATAGCATTCTCCTCATAGCGATCTTCCTCCAAGAATTTGACACCTCACCTGTTCGAACGCCTTCGACCAACGGGATTATCAGGCGTTCGAACAGGTTCACACCCTTACCAAATGACTTTTGCCGCGATCTGGATTGTCCGGCCGGAATCGGCTCCGGTAATTCGTCCAAAGCTCGAGGATCCCGAATTCGTGTTGGGATTACTAAAGTTGGGGCGATTAAACACGTTAAAGAACTCGCCACGAAGCTGCACACGAACTGGCTCAGCCAAGACGATTTCTCGAAGCAACGAAATGTCTGTGGTAGTACGCCCGGGCCCATAAATCAATCCTCGCCCCGTATTGCCAAAGGTACCTACTGGCACATCCCTTGGATCGACAAACGCGTCAGTATTGAAGTAACGCATGTGCATATCGTGACGATTGTCGTGCTCCAGCTTGATATCATCGACGGTTACACCCGGAACGAGCTGAGCATACTGGGAACTGGTGTTGAGTGTCCCAACCGCAGCAACGTCCCGTCCCATGGTGAAGGTAAGTGGGGTACCTGTCTGTGCACGCCACAAGCCGGTTATGGTCCAGTCTCTCAGGAATTTGTCCAAGAAGAGATTGTCAAACCTGGGCTGAGGTGTCCAGACCCATGACACAACTGCAACGTGGCGACGATCAAGCAAAGAAGGGCCCTTTAAGGTCCGCAAGTTAAAGGGATTTGGAATAACACTGATCTGCCCCAGAGTGTCCTCCGGCTGAGTGGTAAGATTCTTCGCCAAAACGTAAGAACCCAGAATCGAGAAACCTGACGAAAAGCGCCGTTCCACTTTAAGTTGGTAGCTGTGGTACCAGCTATCAAAAAAGTTGCCAAGAACGCGGGAGGCGGGCGAAATTACCCCAGGGTAGTACGGAACGCGCTCGTCAATATTGGCTATCGAAGGGGGCTCACCCGTGAAGGGTGAAGGGATCGGCCGAGCAGCGTTGAAGTAATTGTGTCCGACCAGTTTCTTGGCCGTCTTACCGATATAGGAATTCTCAATCACCCAATCCCGACCGATCTGACGCTGGATTGAGAGATTGAAATGCTGCATGTACGGCGTAACCAGGTAGGGATCCGTGTAGACGAACCGAAGCGGCAGCGGGTATTCCGTGCAACGCAGTCCCGGCCACTCGTCTATCTTTGAACACCCGAAGATCCCTGGGGATTCAATGGGGGGATGATCCATTCCCACCGACCCGAACGGATCTTCTACTCTGCCGTTACGCGGGTAAGAGGCGGTCCTCCACGGCGCTTCCGACGCGTGGGTGGTTTCGCCTTGCACTTGCTGATAGAAAATGCCGTAGCCCCCTCGGACTACAGTACGAGCATCACCGGTAACATCCCACGCAAATCCCAGTCTGGGAGCAAAGTTGTTCAAATCGTTGTGTGTCAGTTTCCTTGGCAAGCCGGGATCGCCTGGAAAGAGAATTCCCTCGGGAGCATCAGGAACAACGATTGATTGGACGCCTGGTTGCCAGCTCGTGTGATACCCGCTCTTCTGGTCGTAGGAGATGAAAGGCTCCCAACGCAAGCCATAGTTCAGTGACACTCTGGGGTGGATCCGGAAGGTATCCTGAATAAACAGATTGTGCTTGTACGACTCCGGATCATGGACCGCGCGCCCGTACTCCATAGACGCCGTATCAAAGGCCCCTAGCATGAAATCAGCCATCGCCAAACCGGTTCGGTTCCCGGTAAAGCTAATCGACCGTGTCAGGTACAGGTTGAAATCATACACCGGCCTGATGACGTTATAACCCCATTTAACGGTGTGATTTCCGACGATCCAGGTCATGTTGTTCTTGATTTCCCAGCTATAGTACTTATCCTTTTGCACACCGGGATAGTCAATACTCGGCCCGCCGGTCACCGACAGGCTTGGCCCACGGTCGTCGAGTCCGACCTCCATGTTAATTCCAAGATCACGTGGATGGATTTTCTCGGACGGGTCCCCTCCTCCTTTGGCCCTGATGTAGGCGAAAGTTGCCTCATTGATCAACGACTGGCTGAACGTGTGAGTGTCATGGAGAGAAGCCTGATACGCGTTGCTGAATCGGTCGAGCCGCAGGAAGTTCATGTTACCCGGCCACTCCGAGCGCCAGCTTTCATCCGCATAGAAATGCAGGTGCATTTGGTTGGCATTCGAAACAATGTAATCCATGCGGAAAATCCAGTTTTCATTGTTCCGAGGCGCCGGTTTCAACGTCTGAATATTATTGATGACACCGTCCGGAGAGCGCGGAATATACCGGTCCAGCAGGATTTTTGCGACCGGGCTGATACAGTCCGGATGAATGACATTTCCGACTACGCACGGCTGTCCCTGGCTGTTGGTAAACGGCTGCCCGGTCAGGATGTCAATCGGGTTGTCCAGTTCTACGCCACTCTGGGTGAAGTCTCCAGCTCGTTCCGCGTCGGTTGGGACAAAAACGACCGACGAACCGGCCTCTCGTCGATCCCATAAACGTTGATAGGACCCGAAAGCAAACAGCTTCTCCTTGAAAATCGGTCCCCCGGCACTTCCTCCGGCTTGGTTCTGACGGCGACCTGGTCGCCGGCTTTGGAAGAAGCTACGTGCATCAAGCGCGCTGTTCCGATGGAAGTTCCACAGGGCGCCATGAAACTCGTTGGTACCCGCCCGAGTGACGATGCTCACTTGGGAACCCCCAGTCTGGCCAAACTCAGCCGCAAAGTTATGGGTCAAGATCCGAACTTCCTCTACCGCGTCTGGAGGCGGAGGGTTCAAGCCCGTCGTCTGGTTAAACTGCATGAAGGCGGCATTGTTAAGAGTGAACAAATTCTGGTTACGGTTGCTACCGTGCACCGCCATCGCTGGCCCACTTCTTGTGTCGACGGTGTCCTGATCCGCGCGGACATCAGTGATGCCGGCATGGAGGCCGGCCAGACCAACCACATTCCGACCGTACAAAGGCAAATCCGTAACCCTACGGTCGTCAATCAGGCCGGAATGCGTCTCGGACCTCGCCTCTACCATGACCGGTGGCGCCTCCACGGTCACTGTCTCGGTCACTTCGCCTATAGCAAGCGAGAAATCCAAGCGAAGATTGGCCCCCGCCGTCAGCTCGACGCGCTCATGGACCTGGGTCTTAAATCCAGGCATTTCCGCTTTGAGGTGATAGATTCCGGGGGGCATCGCAAGCAGATCGTAGATTCCCGTTGCACCTGTGACGGCGGTACGTGCCACCGGGCGATCGACCATCTCCGCGGTTACTTCCGCACCTGGAATTAGAGCACCGGTTTGGTCTCGTACGAATCCACTGATCGTCCCCGCTACCTGTGCCTGCAAGGAGACATCGCTCAACAGGAACACCAATACGAGCAGCATCATGTACGCAAGATGCTTCTCGTTTCTCCGACAATCAGAAGGTCTTTGCTTCCTCATGGTGGCTCCTCCCTGTCTGGGGATTGCTGAGATTATCGGTGTGTATCACGTCCCTCATTCTTCCGTTGTCATTGAGTGCCGTTGAACGCCAGCGAAAACGGTCGTTAACGTTCTTCAGCGCTGTATCAACCTCGGCTTCTGACGCGACCCAATGTAAAATGCACGATGCATGACGGACCATACACCATGTTTTATGTCCAGTCAAGCCTTTTTCCGATCGTATTTTTCAGTTTTCGAGACTTGACCTATAAATGGGCGACCAGCAGTTTCGGACGCGAAGCCAGGTTGAGCCTACCACTCAGCCTGCATTTGAACCGCGGACAACTGATAATAAGACGGAGACACCCCGCCCCCTGACGAACGGCAGCCGGAGCCGAACTCGCACAAAGATTCCGAATAATGGTTCTCGAAGTAGCGACCGGCTTACCGTCGGCGACCTTTGGAAACGGGCGCGAGTTCGTCCCCTTCCCGTATCAACAGGCCAAAACAGGCTGAGCCGATGAGACACGCAACGCCTGCGGCGATAAAAGCAGCGAAGTACTGTCCTGTCGTCTGAACGATCCAGCCAGTCACAAAGGGGGCAATGATTCCCGGAATGTTCCCACAGGCGTTTTGAAGGCCGGTCCAGCGGCCAGCTGCTTCAGCCCCGGCTAGGGACTGAGTCAATGCAAAGAGGTTTGAAGCGTAAATGCCAAGCGCGAAAGAGGCCGCGAACAGAGCCGCCACTCCGAACTCAACCTGAGGTATCAAGGTGAGAGGCAACAGAATTGAAGTTAAAAGCAACCCGAATGATAAAAAGAACTTGCGCACGCGAATAGGCGAACCGCCACGCGCGATAAGCCAGTCGGCCAGCATCCCTGCGCCAAGAGAGGGAATGACCATAATCAGGAAGGGGAATGATCCAATTAGCCCCATCGATGCTAGAGAGAAGCCGCGCTCATTGACGAGATAAGACGGAAGCCAGGTGAGCAGAAAGTACCACGCGTAGTTGGCTCCCATGAGACCGCCGCAAGTCCCCCAGAAGGCGCGGTGGGTGACCAGTTCTTGCCAGCGAATCGAGGGCTTCTGTTCGGTGACTTTGCGAGCAGACTCACGTTCGGCACTCATCCTCGGCATGAAGATGATCCAGGGAACTAACCAGAGAAGCCCGATGCCGCCTATGGCAATGAACATGAACCTCCAACCCCACCAGGATATGATCCAGGTTCCGACCAGAATGCCCAGTGCCGGGCCAATCCGGGCACCCACAGCGTCCACTAGAGAGTTAGCTAGTCCTCGGCGATGCTCAGGAATCGCGGCGGCCAAGATGCGTGACGTTGCAGGATAAGTAACCGATTCGCCAACGCCCAGAGCGAACCGCATTGCAAGCAGCCCGGCAAAACCACCTGCCAAGGCATGGCCCATGGACGCCAATCCCCAGAGGAGAAAACCTGCTGCGTACACCCATTTCACCTCAAACCGGTCGCTCAACCAGCCGACACCAATTTGACAGATGGCGTACGTGAGGAAAAAGGCGGAGAACAGCGTCCCCAACTGATCATCATTGATCCCTAGCTCCGGGGCCAACACGGGGGCAGCAACGGACAGATTTCCCCGATCGACGAAATTAATCACGAGGGCGACGACCAGGAGGGCGACAATAACCCAGGGACGACTGATCAACACATCTCTTGAGAATGCTGCCGTACTGTTCATAAGTGTCGGTGCGCTAGGAGGAAGAATTCAGCGGAACATGATAGCGAGAGCTCAACTCCTCGAGATCTCGATAAACTTCCGGACTGACCGGAATTCCGTCAATCCGTCTCTTTTGTTCCATTTCCCATTCCATCTCTCCCGGCATAAAGATCCCCGGGGAATCTTCGCCGACCGGAGATCCCTTTAACGAATCGACTATCCAGTCAACTCGGCGGTAAAACTCTTCCAAATCCATCAGGGCGACTATGTCCACAGCAAAGAAGGCATGTCCAATGTTCAGCGAAGATTCCATGTTGGCCATCCAAAATGGAATTTGGCCCAACATACCGGAACCCGTTAGCGCCCCGGCCAAAACCTCCAACATAACACCAAGCGCAAATCCTTTATGCTCACCAAAAGGAACGAGAGCGCCACCGCTCGTCAACTGTTGAGGATCATCTGTCGGGCGCCCTGCGGCATCCACTATCCAGCCGAGCGGAATCTTCTGCTGGTTCTTAGCCGCCAGCCGCACCTTTCCCCCTGCCACACCGCTCATCGCAATGTCGAGGACCAGTGGATAGCCGTGTTTCCTTGGCGCGGCGATGGAGAGTGGATTGTTTCCGATGACGGAGCCGCGCCCGCCCCAAGCGGCCATTACGGGTGTGACATTGGAGATCGAAATTCCGATCATTCCAGCTTCGGCGATCTTTAGTGAGTAATATGAGACGGCACCGTTATGGCAGCTTTTCAGGACACCCACGAATGCCGCTCCTTGCCGGCGCGCTTTTTCGATAGCGACTTTCAACGCGAATGCACTCACTACCTGTCCCATACCGTCATCGCCGTCAATCAGCGCTGAGGCAGCTCGCTCCCGAATGATTTTGATTTGGGGTCGAGCGTTGGTGCCTCCTTTTTCCAGCCGGCGAATGTAATACGGCAACCGGGAGATCCCGTGAGAATCAATGCCGCGCAAGCTTGCGAACAGTAGCGAGTCAGTCACGGTGAAGGCATCCTCGGGGGAGAGACCGCCCTTCTGGAGAACATCTTCCGAGAATCTTCGGAGACGAGATTCCTTGATTACGACTTCCATAATCCGCTCTTCTGTTCTAAGGAACTGACAGCGGTGAAATCTTGATCGTTCTATCAAGACCTCATTCCCAACGGATGTAAACAGTCTTTATATTGGTATAAAACTCTTTGTTCGTCGGTCCGATCGAATACGGTCCCTGTCCTGAGCTCTTCACCCCTCCGAAGGGAACATGCGCCTGACTGGCGGTTCCGTGATTCACATGAATCATGCCCACTTTCACCTCTTTCGTGAAGCGGCGAATCAGATGCATCTCATCGCTGAAGACAGCCGCCGCCAGACCGTATTGTGTCCCGTTTGCTATCTTGATTGCCTCGTCGAAACTAGACACCCGCAAAACGGGCAGCACCGGGCCAAAGATTTCGTCCGTGGCGAGGGGAGACTCCGGATCCACGTGGTCGAAAAGCGTGGGGGCATGGAAATACCCTTCTTCCTCCGGAGACTTCACCAGGACCTGCCCTCCCGCTATCAGTTTGTCTCCCGCTTCGAGACCCCTACGCACATAGTCCTGAACCGTTTGAAGCTGACTGCCGCTCACCAGCGGTCCCATGGTCGACGATTCCTGCAGTCCGTCACCCACCCGGATTTTCGCAATCCGTTCCGCCAGCCGTTCGACCAGGGCGTCGGCCTCTTCGTTCGAAACCAGGACGCGGCTCAGAGCGGTACACCTTTGGCCGCTGCAGAGGAAAGCGGCGCTGACAATCTCATCAGCCGCGCCGTCCAGATCCGCGTAATGCCACACTACCGCAGGATTCTTTCCGCCCAGCTCCAACTGGACTCTCGCCAGCCTCGCGGCCGCTTGCATGTAGATCGAGGTTCCAATTTCGGTTGAGCCGGTGAAGCTGATTCCTGCCACCCGCGGATCGCCGGCTATCGCCCGACCCACCGTCTTGCCATCTCCCATGACCAGGTTGACTACACCTACCGGGAAACCCACTTTATCGAAGAGTTCGACCAGCCGGACTGCTGTTCGAGGAGTATAAGACGCGGGCTTGAAAACAACAGTATTTCCAAATGCCAGGGCCGGGGCAATCTTTCGGATTGGAGAAACGACCGGAAAGTTCCAAGGAGAGATCGCTGCAACAACACCTAGCGGCTCGAGTTCGGTCTGGCAGGAGACCCGAGTCTGCTCACTCGGGTAGGTCTGCCCAAAAATGCGACTCGCCTCTCCTGCCGCATAACGAGTTTCGACGACTGCCCGACTCACTTCCCCAACCGCTTCCCTGAGTGTCTTACCCTGTTCGAGCGTAAGAAGTCTGGCGATTTCCTCTTTGGCATCTTCCAGTCTGTCGGCGAACTGACCGAGTAGCACGGCTCTTTGCGGACCGGGAACATCTCGCCAGTTCTTCGCCGCTCTGGTCGCCGCCTGAACTGCAGCGTCGACGTCTTCAGGTGAGGAAAGCGGATACATCCCCAGTTCCTGGGATGGCCTGGCCGGGTTTGCTCTCGGATAATATTGGTTGGTGGAGGGTGTCTTCCAACACCCCTCGATGTAATTCGCGAAGGTCTCCATGATGTCTCCGTAGATTAAAGAGCGGCCCTAAGAATCTTCTCCAAGTCTTCAGGTCCAGCCGGGCGAGGGTTGACGGGAACGTTGCCGCTCTTCATTGCTTCGGCCACAATCGCGGGGATAGCTTCCTCGCGAAATCCTACGGCTGAAAGGCCAGATGGGATCCCGATGTCCTCCGCAAGTTTACGAACAGCCTCTGCCGCCTGGCCTGCCAGATCCTGCCCTTCGTTTGCTCCCGCCAGAGCCGATGCGACACTGGCGAACCGCTCCGGCTCAGCAACACTGTTAAATGCCATCACATGGGGTAAGGTGATGGCATTTGCCACGCCGTGCGGAATGCGGAACGGTTGACTTCCCAAAGGCATGGCCAAGGCATGGACCAGACCCAGCCGCGTCGAGTTCATTGCCAACCCCGCCATAGTGCTGGCCAAAAGAACCTGATACCTGGCATGCACATTGGTCCGGCCCTCGATAACAGCGGCGCGAAGGTTTCGTCCGAGCAGCTCAATTGCCGTCAGGGCCAGCGAGCCAGAGATAGGCTGGCAGGCGTTATTGGTGTAGCATTCGATAGCGTGCGCCAGCGCATCCATTCCCGTGGATGCGGTCAGTGCTGGCGGAAGACTCAGCGTAAACTGAGGATCACAAACAGCCAACTGCGGGTAAAGCTTGACGTCACCGATAGCGACCTTTACACCGGTTTCGTCATCGGTAAAAACGGACCACAGGGTGACTTCACTTCCTGTTCCGGCAGTGGTGGGCACGGCGACAATTGGAATTGGGTAATGCTTTACTTTGCCAAGGCCGATGTAGCTCATCAGCGGGTCGGAGGCATTCACCATCAAGCCCACGGCCTTAGCCGTATCTAG
>DAOTAI010000566.1:0-2760 GCA_035593865.1 Acidobacteriota bacterium | reverse complement strand
GCCGAATCGGGTCGCAGATTCGCCGTGATCGGCGGTGGGTTTATCGGCTCGGAAATCGCGGCGGCGCTGGCCATGAACGGGAAAGAAGTCGCGATGATTTTCGCGGGCAAGGATATTGGAGACCGTATTTTTCCACCTGACCTCTCTCGGTTTCTATCCGATTTCTATCGCGCTAAGGGGGTTGAGGTCCTGGCAGGCGAGAAGATCGTCGATTTGAAAGCGGAGGGAAGTCGATACGCTGTAAGAACGAGTGCCGACCGGAACATCGTGGTTGACGGCGTAGTGGCCGGAATTGGCATCGAACCGAATGTCGAACTTGCTCGGTCAGCCGGGCTGAAGGTGGAAGATGGAGTTGTCGTGGACAAGTGTCTACGCACGAGCCGTCCCGACATCTATGCTGCCGGGGATGTTGCCGCATTCTACAATTCCGCACTGGGAAAGCGCATCCGAGTCGAACACGAGGACAACGCTAACACCATGGGGCGGCTGGCTGGTCGGAACATGACGGGAATGTCCGAGCCGTATGATCACCTGCCTTCTTTCTATTCCGACATGTTTGATTTGGGATACGAAGCAGTCGGCGAAGTGGATTCCCGGCTGGAGACGTTTGAGGACTGGAAGCAACCCAACCAGGAAGGCATTATCTACTACTTGCAAGGCGGCCGGGTGCGTGGTGTCGTCCTGTGGAATGTGTGGGACGAGGTGGAACCCGCCCGTCGTCTGATCGCCGAACCCGGACCGTTCACACCCGACGATCTCAGAGGGCGGTTACCCGCCTGAGTCGACTTAAGTTTACAAGCCTTCCTAAGGTCTCTGAGCTTGTTTGACTTTCTTCCCACACCATCCAACGGCGGGACGCTAACTACGGAAAAGGTGTATGCTTCGGGTGGATAGATACGGGAGGCATGAAAATGCGCGTTAAGGTTATCTCTTTCACCTTTCTGACGTATTTGCTCCTCACTGGATATCTGGCCGGCGTTGATAGTGAATTCCAGAGTCACATTGCCCGGAGCTATCCGGGTTTCAAGATCTTGAGTCCCAACGAATTCGAGCGCTCCATATCAACCGAGACTCCCACACTAGGACTGGTAATCGGACAGTTCAATTACGATTCTCTCCAAGATTTTGCCTGCCTCATACGCGCAGCGGAGAAGAAGTGGGATCCCGGTGGGTACTACTACTATGAGGGGAAATTCGTCGTATGTCATGGTCTGGAAGACGGCGGTTATCAGTGTCTCGAACTGTCCTCAATGCCCATCTCTGTCCCGTACTTTTCGTACCTGCTCAGGGCAGCACCGCAAAAGACCTACTGTTGCAGCGATAACGGAAAGGTGCCGATCGATGTCAAGACGGATGCTATCGCCTGGTACGTGCCGGAAAAGGGAGGCTCACATTATATCTACCAATCCGATGGCTCCTACTTGAATTGCGTCGTTTCCGACTAGAGCGTTTACTGTCTCGATTCAACGCTCTTGCCTTCTGTTGGATCGCACACGATAGAGTCGTTCGGTGAAACCACCTTCCCTCTCGATCAGCGCCGCCTGTGAATTTGTCTGTTAAGCAGGTAGCAGCAGACAATCGTCACGGTGAGGATGGCATTTGCCGCGATTTCCGGGAAAGTGGACCGAGTGGACAAAGTGGACCCAGTGGACGAAGTGGACGAACTGGAGACCGTAGATCCTCCAGGCGGTCCACTTGGTCCACTCGGTCCACAAGGTCCACTTCGTCGACTCTGTCCACTTTCACGCTCATGGACTTTGCGCACCCACTCCACTACCTCGTCAGCGGTCTCAGGCCTCATGCTGACCAACTCGGCTCGCAGCGGGTGGTTCCGTGGCCACACGCGTAAGCCGCGCTGCCGCAGAAAAGCCTCGTAATCCTTCCGCAGCTCTTCCAGACTGGCGCGGGCAACGTTAGTCAGCTTGATCTCAGCCTTCCGGGATGTACCCGACGCTTGACTGCCCTCCGCAATGTTCTGCACACCCGAGCGCGACGCCTGGACCATCTGATCGTGAGTTCGGCTGCGCGGACAGATGTAACGGTCACCAAACCGTACCGTGAGGTCGTAGACGAGTTGCGCGAGCTTATAACTTTTCAGGTTCTGGTAACCGCCGTGTTTCGGAATCAGCACCTCCCTCGGTTTGCCCTTCTTGTTCACTCAAGCGCCTCCTCTTACTACTAACGCGCGAAGTGAAAAATCTACGAAGGTTTCTTGCTGTCGGTGTAACATTCCTTCCGAATCAATCAGAGGGAGGAATAACATGCCACTCGATCGTCGCTCTTTCTTGAAGGTTGCCGGCGTAGCCGGCGTCTCCTTGTCTCACTCGCCTGTTGCCGGACAGGTCGCGCCTGTCCAGGCTGGAGCGTCAGGAGGTGCGAAGGTTCACGTCGCCGGAGACGAGGTTCACGTCGAAACGCCGACTCTAACCGCAGTGTTCCGCAAAGGATTCCTCACCTCGCTCAAGAGCAGATCCAGTGGGACTGAGTACATCAGACCCTTTGATCTATCCTCCCGCGCGGCGCTCGAACTGGTTTTCGTCCAAGGAGATTTGGCTCGGATCGACGAAAGCAAGTTCGGCAAGATAGTCGCCCGGCAGGTATCTGACACCAGGGCAGAGTTCATTCTTCAGAGCTGGGACGGCGACGGGGTTATCGCCATTTCGGCCGATCCCGCCTCGGGCGACCTTCTGGTGGAACCCTCCGGCTATTCCTCGCGACCCGGAGTCCGCGCCGCCCGCTGGAACCTTCGCGGTATCGCCG
>DAOTAI010000565.1:0-2761 GCA_035593865.1 Acidobacteriota bacterium | reverse complement strand
GGGCCAACCTTGCTCGCTGGGAAATATGGGACGGCATCCGGGCACTTGATTATCTGCTGACTCGACCCGAAGTCGATCCGCAGAGGATCTCTATAACCGGGACCAGCGGTGGCGGTTTTCAGGCCGCGCATATCGCCGCCCTTGACCCTCGTATCCAGACGGTTGCCCCCTCCTGTTACATCAGCAGCTTGCCAATGCGAATGGCCAACCGCATTTTCGCCGACCCGGACAGTGATCCCGAACAGGACCTTTCAAGAATGGTGGCTGACGGTATTGATCACTCCGGACTTCTAGCCCTCATCTTCCCTCGCCCCCTGATTCTTGCGGCAGCGGTGCTGGATTTCTTTCCGATCGAGGGCACCCGCAAGACGTATCATGAAATCCGCAACGTTTATAAGTATTTCGGCAAGGCTGACTTGATTTCGCTGGTGGAAGGATATCACCGGCATCAATTCTCCCCGGAAAACCTGGCGGTGGTCTTCCGGTTCCTGGACCATTTCAACAACGTTAAAGGAAAGTACGAGCTCGAGAGTTTCGAGCCCCTGGATCAGAAGTTGCTTTTGTGCACCCAATCCGGCCAGATATCGACTGAGTTTCCGGATGCCGTGCCGCTAACCGCCCTGATTCGCGATGTGATGAAAGAAAACCAGGGGACTAGGATTCAGATCCGGGATCTATACAGGGCAGACGAATATCCGGGCATCGACCGTTTCGCGATCTCCGAATACCGGGGCCGCCCGGCAGAGAATACAATCGCCTGGGAGCCCCGCGGATCCACCTCCCTCGGGGGAGCTGTTATTTCACGCTATCTGCTGCATCACAGCGGCGGATTGACGATGCCGCTGATTCACGTCCGTTCGACTTCCCAGGAAGGACCGAGGCGAGCCGCTTTCTGGCTGAATTTACGGGGAAAGGCTCGGGTCGAGGATTGGGATTCTATCGACCGGTTGCTCCGGCAGGGCTATGAGGTTGTTTCGTTCGATTTTCGAGGTGTCGGAGAAAACCGCATGCGGTACGAGAGCAAAGTTCCGGAAGAAGCCGCCAAAGCGGACAGTCTAACGAACTACTTCGATTCGCTTAACAGTGTCATGGCCAACTACGTCTATAACACCCTGCTCACGGGCCGGCCTTACGTCCTCCAGATGATCGAGGACATCGAGATCGCCACTCGTTTTGTGCGCGAACAGATCGCCTTGCGGGATCTGACCCTGGTTCCCGCGACCCCGGAGGCCGGGACCGTGGCATGGGCGGCGACCGAATGTCTGCCCGATCTGAAGATGCAGCCAGAGGGCCCTGTCTTTAAATGGTCCGAGGCGGTTGATCAGCAGCGCGAGCTTTGGCCGGTCCAACTGCTTCTGCCCGGGGGCGCCTATGTGAAATAAAGGTATGAACGAACAAACAATCTAAATAATCCTTATTTACTCTATCGGAGTTGTAGTATTATTTGCGGCTTCAAAGGAGAACCGACGATGAAAATCGCAGAGGACGTCACTCAATTGATCGGTAACACGCCGCTCGTCAAGATTCGCCGGATCGCGGCGGGTGCACCGGCCACTCTCGTGGCGAAACTGGAGTTTTATAACCCGGCGAAAAGCGTTAAGGACCGAATCGGTTTGTCGATGATTGAAGCGGCGGAAAAAGCCGGCAAGATCAAGCCGGAGACGATAATCATTGAACCGACCAGTGGAAACACCGGCATCGCGTTGGCCATGGTTTGCGCCGCTCGCGGCTATAAGTGCGTGCTCGTCATGCCCGACACCATGAGCCGGGAGCGACGAATGCTGCTGCGGGCGTATGGAGCGGAGCTGATTTTGACGCCGGGAAGCGAGGGAATGGCCGGGGCTATTCGGAAGGCGGAGGAAATCGCGGCTTCGGATTCGAGATACTTTGTTCCTCAACAGTTCAGGAACCCTGCCAATCCCGAGGTGCATCGCCGCACCACAGCCGAGGAGTTGTGGAACGACACAGACGGTCAGATCGACATCCTGGTTGCCGGCGTCGGGACAGGAGGAACGATTACCGGTGTCGGGGAGGTCATTAAGCCGCGCAAGCCTTCGTTCCGTTGCGTGGCCGTCGAACCGGATGCCTCGCCGGTGCTGTCGGGGGGCACTAAAGGGCCGCATCCAATCCAGGGAATCGGCGCGGGGTTTATTCCCGAAGTCCTGAACACGGAAGTCTACGATGAAGTCATTCGCGTCAAGAACGAAGACGCATTCCAGATGGCCCGGCGAATGGCCAGGGAAGAGGGACTTCTCGTCGGTATCTCCTCAGGCGCCGCCATGTGGGCTGGCCTGCAGGTTGCCTGCCGGCCCGAAAACAAGGGAAAACTCGTGGTGGTAGTGATTCCCTCATTCGGCGAGCGCTATCTGAGCACGGCGCTGTTCGCCGATCTGGCCGACTGAGGTTTGAATTGCGGTTCTCTTAAAGATGCCCGGCCCCGTAGCACCAGGCTCTGCTGTGAAAATAGCGCGCAAGCTGACCAAGCGCGTGGAGAGGTATCGATCATGTGAGCGCGGACTCATTGTCTGAAGAGTCCGGCCACAATCAAGATGCATCGTTCAACCGGCGGCGGGCCGGGTTTGTAGTACCGCCTTCGGCCGGGCTTTAAAATGTTCATTCGGCGAGAATTGACCGCTGGTCAACTGCCCGGCTAAAGCCGGTACTACAAACTTTCGTTCCTGGCTGCCCTCCCGTTTGTAGTCCCGCCTTCAGGCGGGCCTTAAATCGGTCATATAGCAACAACTGACCGCTGGGCAACTGC
>DAOTAI010000055.1:0-16780 GCA_035593865.1 Acidobacteriota bacterium | reverse complement strand
CTAATCCCCAGGGCGGTGATTTCCGGGAAGATCTCGGTGGCGTAACGGGCGAAGTGGTGGCCGGGCCCGAATTCCGGATCGAGCGCGGTTATTTCCTTCGTAGCCACTTCATTGTGGGAAGCATCGTACAGCCGGAAGATCACCCGCGCGTCTCCGGTGTCGGCGGCACTGACGAGCGCCAACCCCACATTGCGGCCCGGCTCCTCGGTGTCGAACAAGATGCTGCACTCATACATGGTTGGCGTCGCCGGGACACCGCTCTCATACATGCAGACGCCTCCATCGTACAAGCTGAACACTACATTACCGGTCACCTGCGGTCCTGCCGTCACGATCGCGTACCCGACCTGAGGTTGGCCGGTTCCCGGTGTCTGAAACGCAACCGACTCGAAGCGTTTCAGATTCACCGTGTGCGTGGACTGCGCGGGCGAATCGTTGAGTTTGATCGCCATGGGCTGGCCCAAGGTGTTCCTGAACATGATGGTCGCCTGCGTCTCGTCCCCGCCGTTGACGAGCACCAGGGTGCTGCGAAGCTTGATGGATCCGGAGACACCGTCGGCTACTTGGGGGAAGTAGAGCTGGTTGGTGTCGCCGTATTCCCCGGTAAAGACCCCGGCGCCTAACGTCCCGATCAACATGGTCCCTCCGGGCGCGAAGGCCAGGGCTAGCATGGGTGCCCCGCTCGGTACCCGGGGTTTTACTTCCGACCAGGTTTCTCCCCGATCCCGACTTGCGAAGATGCCGCCCTGCCAGGTTCCGGCGAGAACCGTCTTGGCTGGCCCTTTCGCAAGAACCTGGATACTCCCGTGATGAAGCCCGGTCAGGTAGGAAGTCGACCACGTAACACCTTTGTCGGTGCTGCGCGCCAAATAACCGTCGGTGCCTACATAAACCACGTTTTCATCCCAGGGATCGACGAGCATCGTGCGGATGCGGACCGTCTGGAAGTTCCCGATCTCCGTCCAGGTCTCGCCGCCGTCAGTGGTCTTGAACAGGCCTTTTTCGTAGTAGCCGGCATAAATGATTCGGGAATCGACCGGATCTATCGCCAGGAACCCGCCCGCGCTCGTGGGCAAACCCGTGCCCTTCTTCGCCCAAGTGACACCTTGATCCGTGCTAACGTGAAAGCCGCGGTCTAGCGCGTAGAGGTTTGAACCGTCTGGCGAAACTGCCAGACCGGAGACGTAAATGCCAAAATCGGCCTCTCCAACCCGGACCCACGTGTCGCCACGATCGGTCGATTTGTAGAGCCCGACACCCCACATCGATGCAAACAGCACGTCGCTGTTTGGGATTTGGAGCAGGGTGTGGGCGTCATTAGCAGGCAGGTTTTGGGTAATCGGAGACCACGAGGCTCCGCCGTCGGTCGTTTTCCAAAGCCCGTCGTTCCGGGTTCCCGCGTAAAAGGTGAGCGGGTCCCGGTCATCTGCGACGAGCGACCTGATGTAGTGTCCTGACAGGCCGGAGTTGCTGTGCGTCCAATGCTCCCCGGAGTCAGTGCTGACGGC
Organism: Acidobacteriota bacterium; assembly: GCA_035593865.1. GTDB lineage: Bacteria > Acidobacteriota > UBA6911 > RPQK01 > RPQK01 > RPQK01. The sequence goes on along the minus strand of DAOTAI010000055.1, from coordinate 15,272 downwards.
AAACCCTGCGTACCCGCCGGCGTACACGGTTCGCGAATTCTGCCGGTGGACTGCCAACTGAACTATGCCGCGGTTGTACCCGGGCGAACACGTGAAGGCTTCCCAGGTCGCACCGCCATCCGTGCTCCGATACACCTTTCCGGAAACCGTCCCGGCGAAAACGATGTTCGCATTGTTCGGATCGGCGGCCACCGTGTTAAGACCCGGATAGCTACCGCTGCTGGGGAAGACAGGTACCCAGTTGGCCCCGAAGTCGGTGCTCTTGAACACGCCCTTACCATCCGTGCTGGCGTACAGAATGCCCTCGGAGAGAGTCAGGCCAGTCACGGATTTAGTTGTCAAACCTGAGTTGATCGCCTCCCAACTGGTCCCCCCGTTTGTGGTCCTGAAAAGGCCGTTGTAAGAAGACCGGACAAAATCCTATCCGGGTCGGTGGGATCGATGAGGATCTGTACGACAGTTGGCAGATTGGTCCCACCGTTATGGTCTGCCCACGTCATTCCATGATCGGTGCTGCGGAAGACGCCGTAGTAGCCCCCCCGGTATACGATTCCCAGGCCCCTAGGGTCGACCGCGACGCTGCAAATCAGGGACGGTTTGAGATGGTCTCCACTGATTTGCCAACTGGCGCCGCCATCGGTGCTGCGGAAGAAGCCTTCCTCCCCACCCACGTATAAGGTCGAAGGTTGGGCAGGGTCGATCGCAATGGCAGTCAGGTTAAAGGCACACAGGTCCTTCGACGCGGCGAACCAGTGGAGCCCGGCATCCGTGCTTTTCCATACGCCGCCGCTCGAGACCAGGTAGACGGTGTTCGAATCAGTGGGATCAAGGGCAATTGCCTGTACCTCCGCCCCCGGGGGGCCCCCTTGGCGCCAACCAGGGGACGCCTGAACACAGGTTGAGACTGACGCTACAGTAACAAGCAACAAGACGACGAAATTGAAGGTGAATGCAGTCATGGATCGAGGCCGCATAGGTTCTCCTCCCCCCGTCCTCTGCAAATCTGGCGGGCTGATCGGCGAATTGTATGACCTGTTCGCCCAACGGTGCAATGGGTTTCCTGAACAAATGGAGGAGGAAAAACCTCAACAACAACCAGGACCCGGAGGACGCCCGAGACTGCCCAGAAACGAGAGCTATGAATTCTTGACCGACGGATCATCCGGGACAGAGATGGCGCTCTGCTCATCGGAGCGGCGGTGAGCGGCAAAAGCCATTTGGCTAAAAAACGTCGCTCACGCTACCATCCGAACTGGCGGGTGCATTTTCGGAGATAAAGCCGTTGTGTTCAGGCCCGATCACGAAGCGGCTATTGATTTGTGGCATACCTGTCGGTCTAATTAGGGGGCGTGAGGACATCCGTTCGTCTACTTCCGATCCTGGCCCTTGTCGGCATACTCTCGGGCATATGCGGGATTGCCCAGACAGCGCCAGAGGAAGAGATTGACTTCGATCTGGTTCGCGCCAACCCGGTACTTCGGGAAGCGCTCTCAGAAAACGCTCCAATACCGCGAACCACCGACTATCATGGTGTCAGAAACAGGTTCAGGGAAAACTGGATCGATCAGCAAGTCGATCATTTTGTCAAAACTGTCTACCGCCATTTGGCTCGCCTGCAAGAGAGCGTTCAGGAAGCGGTCGCTGTTTCTTCGGGCTTGACGGTTGAAACCGCAGAGGCGCGGGCCGATACAACGGCGGCTTTGAAAAAGGCCTTGGCGCAGGTCGAGACGGAATCGAAGCGCTTGCGGAACACTCTTTCGGTAGTGCTTGTCGGGCCGAAAAACAAGGACGAGTTCAATCTTAAAGTATCCAGAAACGCGCGAGAGACCGGCTTTCAGGCGGAAATGGCCCTGCTGACAGAGCAGGCGACGCACGCCGAAAGATCCATACGCGACTTCTGTTTGAACCCAACGCACGTGACCAGTGTGACGGAGCTTAAAGGGCCCGGCATGCTTGGTTACTTAAAGCGGGTTGAACGTATAGCCAAGGCGGTCCGGGAGAAGCTGTGATTTTCGAGCCAATTGCAAAAACCACGGTCTTTGACCGAATTTTGCAATTGGCTCTTTCTAGAGAACAGCCGAACCTGGAATACGGCTTACCTCATCACCTCTGCGAACTTCCTTTTTGCCGACTTGGACCCGGCCGGCCGCCCCGCGCCTTTGGCCACCATGGCGGCGGCGAACCGAGTGTACTCCTGTTCGTTGCAGACCAAATTGTCGGCGCTCATTTCGGCCGGCGCCGGCAGGCCGAGAAGATGCAGAACCGTTGGGGCGAGATCCGAGAGCTTGCCGTACGGTCGCAAAGTCATGGCGGGTGTATCGGAGCCGACCAGGATGCATTCGACCGGAAACAGGGTATGGCTCGTCTTTACCATTCCTGTCTGGTAATCGACCATCTGTTCGGAATTGCCGTGATCAGCGGTGATCAGGATATAGGCGTCCAGTTCGAGCAGCCGGTCAACGACTCTCCCAACGCATTCATCGACCACTTCAATAGCCTTCCGAGCGGCCTCGGGATCCCCGGTATGACCGACCATGTCACCGTTCGCGTAATTGACAAGGATGAAGTCGTACCTTTCATTCTCGAGCCGACGGAGCAATTCATCCGTGACATTGTAGGCATCCATTTCCGGATGAGACGCAAACGTCGCCGGATCGAACCGACTCTTTACCTCCACCTGGTCTTCGCCTTTATACGGGGTGGTCGCCTTGCCATTGAAAAAACTGGTGACGTGGCGATATTTCTGGGTTTCAGCAATACGGAGTTGCCGCAGTCCGGCCTTTGAAATCACTTCGCCCAAAAGGTTGTCCATGGCACCACTGCCGCTCATCGGCCCCATGATGTAGTTCTCGAATTCGTCGTAATAGCGGGTCAATCCGGCATAGACAACCTGGGGTCTGGTCGTACTGCTTCCAGGATACTGCGGGTCGACAAAGGCCATCGACAGCTGAATGGCACGGTCCTGGCGGTAATTGGTGTGCAGAACGCTGTCGCCATCTTTTATCCCGGAATAGTCGCCGATCACGTACGGCGGGACGTACTCATCGAACATCGGAACATTATCCGGGGTCTTGTCGTTGGCATACGATTCCTGTACTGCCGACTCAGCCGACGGGGCTCTTCGACCTTCGCAGAGGACCAGACAGTTGTAGGCGATGTCGGTCAGTCGCCAGTTCTTGGAGCGATCCATCGCATAGTAGCGGCCCATCACAGTACCGATACTGCATCCTCCCACCTCCGCCATAACCTGGCGCAGCTTGGCGAGGTATTCCAGAGAGCTTCGAGGCGGTGTGTCGCGTCCGTCAAGGAAAGGATGAATGACTATCTGCCCTTCGGGAAATTCAGTCCTTGCCCGGCGCATGATTTTGAAGAGATGTTCCTGGTGCGCATGAACTCCTTCATCCTGCAGCAGTCCGAGCAGGTGGAGACGGCTTTGGCGTTGCTGCCAATTCTCAATGAGCAGCCGCCACTGCTCGGCTTTGAAGAATTCGCCCGTGGCGAGGCCGTCGTCGATGCGCTTGAGTTCCTGGATAACAATCCGCCCTGCCCCCATGTTCAGATGGCCGACTTCCGACGATCCCTGGTAACCGTCGGGAAGACCAACCGGTTCTCCGGAAGCATCGAGCAAACACCAGGGATACTTCTCCTTGTAGGAGTCGATATTCGGGGTCTTCGCAGCCATTACGGCGTTTCCCTTGGGGTCCTCGTTATAACCCCAGCCATCACGGACGATAATGCACACAGGACGCATACTAGTTCGGTCTCCTCTCTGGCAAAGAAATGATCATACAACGACGCCGTGATCACCACCAAATCCCACCATCCGCGTAATCCGTGTAATCCGTTCTATCCGCGGGGATAGAGACCCGCGGATAGAACGGATTACACGGATTACGCGGATCACAGGCCCGGGTCGCTGCCCGCCCGCTGACGGTCCGCTGAAAAACGCCGCGCGCCGGACTCTCTTCGGTATGGTGACCACGGCCGCTGCTGATATATTCATAGGAGCGAAAAAACGGGACATGAAAGACGAAGCGAAAAAACCTGACACTGAAACCACTAAACCCGAGGAACCAGCCGGAGCGACGGGCGAAACTGGCGCCAGCGTGGTTTTGGCTGGGGAAGCACTTCCCGATACTCTGCCAGTTATGCCGGCGATACGCCGGCCCTTCTTTCCAGGAATTCAGATTCCATTAGAGGTTCCGGAGGAACAGTACGCTACCGTCGAATACGCCTTACAATCTTCGAATCAGACGATCGGAATTGTGCTGCTCAAGAACCCCGAGGCGGAAGACTTGGCCGAGAACCTCTACGACGTGGGTGTGGCGGCAAAAATCCTAAAGACGGCGAGGTCTGTCGAGGGGAACCCTCAGATCCTGATTTCATGTATCGAACGCTTCAAAATCACCGAAGCAATGAACGCTCCGCCGGGAATTCTTGCGCGGGTGGAATACCATTACGCGACCGAGTATCAGGTCAATCCCGAGCTGAAGGCATATGCGAGAGCCGTTATCCAGGCACTCAGGGAACTGATGGATCTGAACCCACTTCAATCGGAAGCCATTCGCCTTTTCCTGACACGCACGTCTCTTGACGATCCCGGCCGTCTGGCCGATTTTGCCGCCAGCCTGACTACTGCGGACGGGCATGAGCTGCAGCAGGTGCTGGCAGAATTCGATATCAGGCGCCGGATTGATCGTACCTTGGTCCTTTTGCGCCGAGAGGTCGAGGTCGCCAAGCTTCAACAGAAGATCAACAGGCAGATTGAAGAGAAGATGTCGCGCCAGCAGCGCGAATTCTTCCTTCGGGAGCAGCTTAAGGCGATCAAGAAAGAACTCGGCTTGGAGAAGGAAGGGAAACTGACCGAAATCGAGACCTTTCAGGAGCGGCTGAAAACCCGTTCGCTGAACGCCGAAGCTCGCCAGGTGGTCGAGGAGGAGATGGAGAAACTGCGCGTCCTCGAGCCTGCGTCTCCCGAATACACCGTGACCCGCAATTACCTGGACTGGCTGACTATTCTGCCTTGGGGAATAACCAGCCGGGACAGATACGACCTGAAGAGAGCCCGGAGAATCCTCGACAGGGACCATTACGGTCTTGAGGACGTCAAGCAGAGAATCATCGAGTTCCTGGCGGTTGGCAAAATCAAAGGGGATATCGCGGGTTCCATACTATGCCTGGTCGGTCCTCCAGGAGTCGGGAAGACCTCAATCGGAATGAGCATCGCCGAAGCCTTAAACCGGAAGTTTTACCGTTTCTCCCTCGGCGGCATGCGGGATGAAGCAGAAATCAAGGGCCACCGCCGGACTTATATCGGGGCTATGCCGGGGAAATTCATCCAGGCGCTGAAGACCGTCGGCACCTCAAACCCGGTCATCATGCTTGATGAAATCGATAAAATCGGGGCCTCCTTCCGGGGAGATCCAGCGTCAGCTCTGCTGGAGGTACTCGATCCGGAACAGAACGGCACCTTTCGAGATCACTATTTGGATGTCCCGTTCGATCTCTCAAATATCCTGTTCGTGACCACGGCCAATCAACTCGATACGATCCCCGGGCCGCTGCTTGACCGTATGGAAGTCATTCGCCTGTCTGGATATATTCTCGAGGAAAAACTGCAGATCGCGAAACGGTATCTTATTCCGAAATCCTTGAAACAACACGGCATCCATCCGGACCAGGTTGCCATCCGGCGAGATGCCCTGGTTCAAATCATTGATCTTTACGCCCGAGAGGCCGGGGTTCGTAACCTCGAAAAACAGATCCGGAAGATCATGAGAAGGGCAGCGCTGGAGCAGGTCCAGAACTCCGCGAAGCAATTAATTGTCACGCGCAAGAACGTCGAAGAGATGCTCGGCAAGCCAGTTTTCACCGATGAAATCCTTTTCGACCCTCGGCCTGGTATTGTCACGGGTCTTGCCTGGACCAGTATGGGAGGGACAACACTCCAGATCGAAGCCACAGCGGTTAAGAGCCAGCAAAAGGGGTTCAAACAGACCGGACAGCTCGGGGAAGTGATGGTCGAGAGTTCCCATATCGCCTATTCGTATGTCATGGCTCACTTGTCGGCTTTCGGGGCCAGCCCCGATTTCTTTGACACCCATTTCGTGCACCTTCACGTTCCGGCCGGCGCCACGCCCAAGGACGGACCTTCGGCCGGTATCACGATGGCAACCGCCCTGGTCTCGATGGTGACGGGAAAATCCGTCCGGAGGAATCTGGCCATGACGGGCGAGATCACCCTGACGGGCCGCGTACTCCCCATCGGAGGAGTGAAAGAAAAAGTCATCGGTGCCCGTCGGGCCGGCCTGAAAACACTCATCTTTCCCGAAGGCAACCGGAAAGACGTCGACGACTTGCCGGACTATTTGAAGGAAGGGTTGACCTTCCACTTCGCCACTGAATTTGAAGACGTTCTGAAGGCGGCCTTCGACGATTACAGTCGAAGGTCGGAGGGTAGAAAGAAAAGGGTTGGCGCCAGCCATTCTAATAAGAGGCACAGCGCAGCGGAACGTCCCGGCTCCTCATCCGCGTAATCCGCGTAATCCGTGTTATCCGTGGGCTCCTATCCCTGCGGATAACACGGATGACACGGATTATGCGGATTCCAGGCTCTGGCCAGTACCCCTTTTTCCCTTGGTTTTCCCTACGAGTGTGGCTGGGTGGCCGTGAAGAAGCTGGCACTCCGCTTTTCCATCTCTTCCGGCGTTACATCTTCGACATGTGTTGCAATCTGCCAGGTGTGCCCGAAAGGGTCCCGCAGGACTGCCCAGCGATCGCCCCAGAACATGTCCTTCGGCTCCTCGACCGCGACTCCACCAGCCTGAACGGCCGTCTTGAAGAAGGAGTCGACATCATCAACGTAAAGCAAAAGGCTTACGGGCGAGCCGCCGAGTGTTTCGGGTGACTTGCTTCCCATTTCAGGGAATTCATCGCAAAGGAAAATATGAGAATCACCGATCTGGATATCCGCATGCACGATACGGCCATCCGGGCCTGGCATGCGGCCAAGTTCCTTGGCACCGAAGGCTCGCTTGTAGAACTCCAGAGCCTCCGGACAGTTTCGGGTACTTAAGTAGGGCGTGACCGTGTGGTAGCCCTCAGGGATGGGAGTCGGACTTCTCTTCATGATACCTCCTCAGGTGGGCTGGTTATTTCCACATTACTGGGAGTTGAAATCGAGTTCAACCAACTGCCGGGTTTAGAAACGAGGGGGACAACCACCGCGTCTTATGGGTTAATCAGCCCTCCTGGATGGTGTTCATACATGTCTGACCGAGAGAATAATTTCTTTGCCTACTCGAGTATCGTGCCCGAAAAGGCGCAGGCTCCGCTCCAGGTCATGCTTCTCCTGATCGGCGGATTCTGGATATCGCGAGCGATCTTCGCAGCGGCCAGCCTTGGTCTGGCCGATCTGCTCAAGGACTCCTCCATGAGTCTGAAGGAGCTTGCGGAAGCCACCGCCACACACGCGCCAAGTTTGAAACGCCTGCTGACGACCTTGGCATCCATCGGGGTGTTTGAAGAGGAGTCGCCGGGGCGGTTTCGAAACACGCCGTTGAGCGAGACTCTCGGGTCGGACTCCCCCGATTCGGTCCGTGCGCTGGCCGTCGGGCAACTTGGTACAGAGCACTATCGTGCCTGGGGCGAGTTTCTCTATTCGCTTCGTACGGGACTGCCCGGTTTTGAAAAAGCGTTTGGCTTACCGGTCTGGGATTATTATCGTCGCCATCCGGAGAATGCCTCTACCTTCCAGGAAGTCATGGTAACGCTGACTGCCATGGTCGACACCGCCCTACTGCGTGTAATTGATTTCTCGCACAGTTCCCTGGTCGTGGAACTTGGCGGAGGGCAGGGTAATTTGATCTCCTCCGTTCTACGCGAATTCCCGCACCTGCAGGGTATTCTTCTCGACCTCCCGCACGAAGTGGAAACGGCTCGGAGACGAATGGGCGAAGCGGGAATTGCCGACCGTTGCCAGGTACTTGGCGGCGACTTTTTGCAGTCGGTGCCGCCGGGCGGTGACAGCTACCTTCTCAAATGGGTGTTGCACGACTGGGACGACGAAGCTTGTGCAAAGATTCTGGGGAACTGCTTCGCTGCCATGCGCTCCCGCGGGCGGCTTTGGATCATTGAATCCCCAATTCCCGAAGACAGCTCTCCCGCTGTGGCGCGTCTTCTGGACCTGAACATGATGGTCGTGACCGGCGGCAGGGAGCGTACCCTTACTGAGTACCGGCAACTGGCCGAGAAAGCGGGATTTCGTTTTCGAGGAGCCACGGATACCGGTACGCTGGTGAGCGTCATCGAGGCGGTCAAACCGGCGGGATAAACCTAATCGCTCGACTGCTCGAGAAGCTTCAACACGAATTCTTGCTTCTGGGTTCGCTTGTGGTTTCCCTTTTGAATGGCGATTAACTCCGCCGCTACGCTGATTGCAATTTCCTCCGGGGTCTCTGAACCAATGTCTAGTCCTATCGGCGCATAAAGCTTCTTGAATAAGTCCGGGCTCAGGCCTTTCTTCAGAAGGTTAGTCACGATAATCCCTATTTTCCGACGGCTCCCGACCATGCCCACGTAACGGGCTGGAGTCTGAATGGCATGCTCTAGGGCTATCTGGTCGTGACGATGCCCTCGCGTCACTACCAGGATGAACGTCTGGGAATTGACAGAAAAGGCACTCAGGCCGCATTCAAAGGGCTGGCATACAACCGTGGCGCCGGGAAATCGCTCCGGCGATGCAAATGACGGTCTGTCATCGATCACCGTCACACGGAATCCGAGCGGCTGAGCCACGTCCGATATTGCTCGTCCCAGGTGTCCCGCTCCCAGGATGATAAGAGTCGGTTCTGGCAAAAGAGGTTCCACGAACACCTCCACGGTTCCGCCGCAAATCAGACCCTCGTTCTCTGCATCCTCATCGTTCATCTCGTACTTGACCATCCGGGCACGATTTTCCGTCATCACCGCTTGTGCCGCTTCCCAGACTGCTGCCTCGACGCAGCCGCCGCCGACACTTCCGATCGAAGTCCCGTCATCGAGGATGAGCATTTTGGCATGGTCTTTGCGGGGCGTGCTGCCTATACGCCGGACAATCGTGGCAAGAGCGGCCCTGCGGCCGGCTCGCCGCAGTTCGACGATGCGTTCGTAGATGTCGACACTCATCGAACGTTTTCTTTCTCACTCAAGTCAGCCGGCGAGGCCTTCGGAACGCCGCGATGCAAATTGCTTTTCCTGTAACCATAGGCGAAATAGATCGCGAGACCTACCGCCATCCAGATTATCAGGCGATACCAAGTCACCGCGGGCAGGCTCAACATCAGGTATACACACGCCAGAACGCCCAGGATCGGAACGACCGGGAAGCCGGGCACCTTAAATGGCCGCGGGATGTCAGGCCTGGTGTAGCGCAGGACAAGCACACCTCCGCAGACCAGAGAGAATGCCAACAGGGTGCCGATGCTCACCAGATGGCCCAACTGATCGATGGGTGTGAGACCAGCCAGCAAAGCGCAGGCCACGCCGGTGATGAGGGTGGTGATATAGGGGGTTCGAAAACGAGGATGCACCTTCGCGGCGAAAGACGGTAACAGCCCGTCCTTTGCCATCGTGTAGAAGATTCTCGGTTGCCCCAGCAGCATTACGAGGATAACCGAAGTAAGTCCTGCAATGGCGCCGAGCGAGATGAAAGCGGATAGCCAAGGCATATCCAGGGTGCGGATTGCAAGAGCGATCGGTGCCGGCACCCCGAGCTCCGTATAATAGACAACACCAGTCATCACCGCTGCGACCGCCAGGTAAAGAATCGTACACACTGCCAGCGAGCCGAGAATGCCTATGGGCATATCCCTCTGTGGTTTCCGTGCTTCCTGGGCAGTTGTGCTGACCGCGTCGAATCCTATATAAGCGAAGAATATGACGCCGGCGCCTGTTACCATTCCGTCGAAGCCAAAAGGCATGAACGGTCGCCAGTTGCTGGTCTTCACGTAACCTGCAGCCACAGCCACGAAGAGCAGCACGACTCCGACCTTTATGACGACGATCGCGGCATTGAAGTTAGCCGATTCCCTGATCCCCAGAATAAGCACACCGGTGAGTATCAGGCAGATCAAGGCTGCCGGAACATTGAACACCCCGGCGGGCTCGGACCAGGGCGAGCCGGTGAAGGCAGCAGGGAGTGTCACCCCTACGCTCCGGAAGACTTCAACGAGATATCCCGACCAGCCAATGGAAACGGTGGACGCCGCGAAAGAGTATTCGAGGATCAGGTCCCAGCCGATAATCCAGGCGAAAAACTCGCCCATGGTGGCATAAGCATAAGTGTAGGCCGATCCCGAGACCGGGATCATGGACGCGAATTCGCTGTAGCACAGTCCGGCCAGGGCGCAAGCAGTCCCAGCCAGCACGAATGAAAGTATAATCGCCGGACCGGCGTGTTCAGCCGCCGCAGTACCCGTTATAACGAAAATCCCTGCTCCGATGATCGCACCGATACCGAGCATCACCAGCTGTACCGGCCCGAGGGTCCTTTTTAGGTCCGCTCCCGCGTGCGCTTCACGGAGGATGTCCTCAACCGGTTTGGTTTGGAATAGCCTCTCCAGCATTCATACTCCTTTGATCCTGTTTTTGCCGGGAAGGTTGAACCACCTCCGATCCTGACGGATTCCTTTCTCTTAGTATGTATGTCCTCTTCCCTTGGGACTCATGGTAGGTGCGGACAATCAACTCCGCAACCAGACCGGAGAGAATGAACTGGACACCGACAAAGAAGACGAACACAGACAGCAGAAGTAACGGATTTCGGTGCGCCCTGACTCCGTAAAAGAACCGCTGATACAGCGTGATTGCGGCCAGGAGAATTCCGGTTGCGAAGGAAAGGAAACCCAGTCCCCCGAACAGATACATCGGCTTGGTGGAAAAACTTCCCAGGAACTTGATTGTGATCAGGTCGAGTAAGACTTTAACTGTTCGGAAAATACCGTACTTGGATCGTCCATACTGTCGCGCATGGTGGCGGACAGGCAGTTCTGTCACACGCGCCCCGGCCCAGGTCGCGAATATCGGGATAAATCGGTGCATTTCCCCGTAAAGCCGTATATGCCGGATGATATCCCGCCGATAACCTTTCAGGGTGCATCCGTAGTCGTGCAATCTCACGCCGCTGATCGAGCTTATCAGCCAGTTTGCCATGTGAGAGGGCAGGACCCTCGTCAACCACGGATCCTGGCGGTCTTTTCGCCAGCAACTGACGACGTCCGATCCCGCTTCAAGCGCATCGATGATTCGCGGTATGTCTTCCGGGTCGTTCTGCAGGTCGGCATCCAAGGGGATGACAAATTCTCCCTGGGAGTGTTCAAAACCGGCCGCCATGGCTGCGGTCTGCCCGAAGTTGCGCACGAACTCGAGCAGGCGGATATGGGGATCGGTTTCAGCCAACTGCCGCAGGATGTCATTGCTGCCGTCTGTGCTCCCGTCATCAATGAACAGAATCTCGTAGCTTCGGCCAAGCAGTTGCAGGGTCTGAGTCAGCTTCGCATGAAGCGGACCCAGATTGTCCCTTTCATTGAAGACCGGGATCACTATGGATAACTGTGGTTTCGTCGAGACTGTCGCTACTGATAAGGTAGACGAAGCGGGCCGTGGGGTCGTTATGGTATCCGTCACGTGTCAAGCCTTTAAGTAGAAACCGGGCAGTAGTATATATCTTCGGTCTGGAATCGACAATTTGGAGCGGGCGACCGGATGCCGCACAAAGCGCATCGTAGTCCTCCGCCCGAACAATCATTAACACGAGTTTACCTGATCCGAAACGCGACGTCGCCTCCGCCAGCGAGTAAGCTTCAAAAACGGGGCTTCCTGTATAAAATACCAGGCTTGGAGCGGCCAGATTGAAATATCCCGCCTCGACTGGTCTCCCTTGGACTCTTGACAACTCGCGAATCTTTTGGGCAAAGGCCGGAATCGGCTTGTACTCTTCAAACGGTGGCAGGTAACTGATGAACGCCAGGGCGTAGAAAACGGCCAGGGAGGCGGCGGACAAGTCAAGGCGTTGTCTGACCAGCCAATAGACGACAAAAGGCGCAGCCAGCAGCGGAAGCCATAAAGGCACCAGGCCGGGGTCCAGAATCCGGGACGCGAACAGGTAAAGCGCGACCATCACGGCTGGCGTTAACACCGCCAGTCCCAGCAATAGCCAGCGTGGAGTTATGCGGTGCCTCAGCTGCCCCGCCAGCCAGAGTGACGCGACCGGGTAAACCGGCAAAATGTAGTACTCCTGTTTGTTGTGGGAAAGTGAAAAGACTGCCAGAAAACCGAATACCCAGATAAGGAGAAGCACCTCCGCCCGGACCGGATGGCTGGTGTCATCCTTGTCGCTCAGCCTGGCGTACCGGACCGCTCTGATCCCCCACGCGGCAAGCGCCACCACGAAAAAGAGGGACCACGGAAAGAAATCGCCGAGGAACACCCCCGCGTAATAAAAGATTCCACGGGATGGGCCAAAATCAACGTGACTGAACCGGCCGAGATTCTCCTCCAGGAAGAACGCGATAACCGGCTCCCATCCTCGGTTCATGACCAGCAGCACGAACCATGACGAGGCAATGATCACGAATAGCAGGCCGGGCAGCGCGAGTTGGCTGAGACGGAGACTCACCTTCTTCCTGTAATACAGGAGGAACAGACCGAGAAAAAACGGCGCCAGGAGCGCTACCGGACCTTTCGCCAGGAAAGCCAGCCCGAGGAAAACCGCCGCGCCGTAAAGTCCGCCGGACCGCCCATGCTTGAGCCATTTCAGAAAGAAAAGGAGGACGGCCAGAAGACAGAAGAGCAGCAAAACATCAATGAGAAGTCGCCGCGAGAGCATCAACAACCGGAATGAGGTCGCTGCAATCCCGGCCGCCAGCAACGCGGTGCGACTATCGAACAGCAGGGTTCCGGCGCGGTAGGTCAACAGCACCGATCCGAACCCCAAGGCAGCGAGAACCAGCCTTTCCCAGAAAAGCGATACACCGAAAAGACTGTAAAAAACGCCCACCAGCCAGTAAGAGAGCGGCGGTTTGTTAAGTCTCGGCTGTCCGTTAAAGTAGGGGACCAGCCAGTCTCCCCGCTCCAACATCTCTCTGGGGGTCTGAACATAAAATGCCTCGTTGGCGTCCCAGAGCGCCGACTCGTCAAGAACGACGAAGAAGGGAAGTGCCAGGATGGCGAGAAACAGATATTTCTTGACCACGTGAATCCCGTTTTCTGACGGCCGTATACGGCCGTCAGCACTCCTCAAAACAGCTTTCTCTGCAACTCTTCCAGCACTTCACCCGTAGATTTCCGGGTACCCGAGAGGTCCATGTCTTTTCTCTCCAGCCGCAGGAGAATCTCGCGTGCCCGTTCAATGACGGCAGCAGGTATGCCGGCCAACCTCGCAACTTCGATCCCGTAGCTCCGATTCGCCACTCCGGCCATGACTTTGTGGAAAAAGATAATCTGGTCACCCGACTGCCGCACCGTGACGCAGTAGTTCTTCACGCCTGGGTAAAGGCGATCGAGCTTTGTCAGCTCCTGGTAATGGGTGGCGAACAGAGTTCTTGCTTTACGTTCCGGTTGCGTGGCCAGGTACTCGGCTATTGACCACGCCAGGGAGAGGCCGTCAAAAGTGGCTGTTCCTCGACCCACTTCATCGAGCAGAATGAGACTCTGCGGGCCAGCCGTATTCAGGATGTTGGCCGTTTCGATCATCTCGACCATGAAGGTCGAACGACCGCGGGCCAGGTTATCACTGGCCCCCACGCGGGTGAAAACCCGATCGACCAGCCCTATCCGCGCCTCTTCGGCGGGAACGAATGACCCCATTTGAGCCATGATGACAATGAGAGCGTTTTGACGCAGGTAGGTCGACTTCCCGCCCATGTTTGGCCCGGTCAGAATCAGCATCTGGTCGGTCGTGTTGTTACAGTAAAGATCGTTGGGAACAAAGGGCTTGTTTCCCTGGCGCTCAACAACCGGATGGCGACCACCCCGGATCCACAGTTCGGCGCTCTGCTCGAGAACCGGTCGAACATATCGCCCCCGTCGGGCGACTTCAGCCAGAGACAAGAGTGCGTCAATGCGCCCCACTTGCTGAGCCATCTTCTGAATCCTGGGCACCTGGCTGGCCACTTGATTTCTGATATCGAGAAAGAGTTCTTTTTCCAGCTCCAGAATGCGTTCTTCAGCTCCGAGTACGTTGTCTTCGTACTCCTTCAACTCAGGAGTGATGAATCTCTCCGCTCCTACTAGAGTCTGCTTGCGGATGTAGTGTGGCGGTACGGCGTTCAGGTGGGCCTTGGTGACTTCGATGAAATAGCCGAATACCTTGTTGTACCTGACTTTCAGTGAAGGTATGCCGGTCTTCTGCCGTTCCAGGTTTTCCAGCCCGGCAATGTAGGATTTTCCGGAGCTGGCGATTTCACGCAGACGATCCAGCTCGGCGTTGAAGCCCTGCCGAATGATGCCTCCGTCGCTGATGCTGACCGGACAATCGGGCATGATGGCACGTTCGAGAAGGTCGACGACCTCGTTTACCGGATCAATCGGTTCGCGGAGCAGCGCAGCGGAGCAATCGGCCAGCAAAGACTGGAGTTCGGGCACGGCTGCCAGGGAATCCTTGAGCGCCAGAAGATCACGGCCGTTTGCCGTTTGAAGTGTAACCCGGCTCAAGAGTCTCTCCACATCGTGGATGCCCCGCAATACTTTCCCAAGTCGGTCGCTCCTGGCGACGGAACTCTGAAGCTCCTCGACAGCGTCCAGCCGCCTCTCGATTTCCGCCAGATCCAGGATCGGCCGCAAAAGCCAGCTGCGCAACAGACGTGCCCCCATTCCGGTTTTGGTGCAGTCGAGCACCGCAAGCAGGCTTCCCTCCCGGTTCCCCTCGTTGCTTTTTACCAGCTCGAGGTTCCTGATCGTGGCGTCATCCAGCTTGAGGTATGCCGAATTCTCAAACAGCCGTATAGAGAGGACGTGACCAAGGTCCGATTTCTGGGTTTGCTTGACGTAATTCAACAAGGCGCCGGCTGCGGCCGTCCCCGCCTCCTGGCCGTCCACGCCGAAGCCTTCCAGGGTCGAGACCTTGAAATGGTCCAGCAATACCTTCGAAGCGTAGTCGAAATTGAAGAGCCAGTCGGGCTCAGCGGTGAGCAGAAAGTTCAGCGACGGGTCTCGGGAAAGCCAGGTCTCGAGTTGGGGCCGGTCGCCTTCGGGAACGACCATTTCTTTCGGACGAAAGAAAATCATTGCCTGCA
>DAOTAI010000564.1:0-2772 GCA_035593865.1 Acidobacteriota bacterium | reverse complement strand
CAGCCGATTTGGTCTTGATTGGCGTTAGCCGGGTTTCCAAAACACCGGTCAGCATTTACTTGGCCCAAGAGGGATGGAAGGTGGCTAACATCACGACTGTTCTTGGCATGAAGCCTCCCAAGGAGCTTTTCGAGATCGATCAGCACAAAATAGTCGGCCTAACTATGGATCCGAGTCGGCTGGCCGAGTTTCGAACCGAACGGCTCAGGCAGTTGGGGGTGAACGATAGCAGTTATGCCGATCTCGAGCGAGTCAAGGAAGAACTGGAGCATGCCAAGAGCATTTTTGCCCAGAATCCAAAATGGCCCGTCATTGACGTTACCGGGAAGTCAATCGAAGAGATCGCCCAGGACATCCTCGATAAGGTCATCGGCCGAGGTCGAAAACTTTAAGAGCAGCTGTTTATGCGTCTGATAGAAGCCTGTAAATTTCACGGCCACGGGAACGACTTTCTGATTGTGCCTGCGGAGCAGGTTCCTGATTCCTCGCAATCGGCTTTTGCCCGGTCAATTTGTGATCCTCATTTCGGCATCGGCGCTGACGGCTGCATTTTCGTATCTCGAGAGGATAAAGGAGCGTTTCGTGCAGCTATCTTTAATCAGGATGGAAGCCAGACCGGCATGACCGGAAATGGTGTTCGATGTGTCGCCGCCTTTCTGCATTACCGCGAGTTGGCCAAAGGCCAGGATCTGGAGATCAAAACCCTTTCAGGCCGCAAGATATACACGTTGCTCGATCGCGGCGAGCTTCGCTGGACATATCGCTCGCTTATGGGGGAACCCTCGTTCGCTCCCTCACAGATACCTTTTTCTGCCGACACAGATCGGATCCAGGATTTCCCTATAGACGTCAGAGGTGAGATCATCCGTATCACCGCTCTCTGGGTGGGTAATCCGCAGTGTGTGGTCTTCGTCGACGAACTCCCCGAGTGGAGGCGTTTCCTCGAGCTGGGTGAAGCCCTTGAGGCGCATCCCCTGTTTCCGGAAAAGACCAACGTCAGCTTCGCCAAAGTCGAAGGCAAAAACCAGGTGAGAATCCTGATCTATGAGCGGGGAGTGGGTCCCACCCATTCCTCGGGAACCGGTTCGTGCGGCGCGGCGGTCGCCGCCATCGCGGCCGGAAAGGTGGAATCACCCGTCGAGGTGAAGACTCAAACCGGCGTTCAAACCGTCGAGTGGCGGCCCGGTCATGAGATCGTCCTGACGGGCGCTGCGGAGTTGATTGGTGAAGTGAAATTCGCCTGGAGGGCAGGTGATTGACACCGGCTTTCTGGAACTCTGTCGCAATGAAGAGACCGATCTTCTCCTGACGCTGGAGAGACTGGTTCATCTGCCGTCTCCCTCAACCGAGAAGTCCTACGTTGATCGCCTCGTTGATCTGGTGGCCGCCCGGCTCGCAGAAAGTGCCATCGAGCCCCGTTTGGAAAAAAGAACAGCCGTTGGTAATCCGGTTTGGGGAGAGTGGGCGCCAGCCCAACCGGAAGGGAGAATTCTGGTCCTTTGTCATCTGGACACAGTCTGGCCCGCTGATGCCGAGCAGCGCAACCCATTTCGAGCCGTGGATGGGAAAGTCTACGGACCGGGAATTCTCGATATGAAAGCCAGCGTAGCCTTTACGTTTAAGGTGCAGGAGTTCCTCGCCCGGCAAGTGATTCGACCTCGGAAGGCCGTCCGCTTTCTCTATACCACAGACGAAGAAACCGGCAGCCTCGAGAGTCGGAAGCTGATCGAAGATTTCGCCAGGGAATCCAACTTGGCTCTGGTATTGGAACCCGCCCTGCCCGGCGGCGGGCTTAAAACATCCCGCAAAGGAAGCGGCATTTATGAAATCGAGGTCATAGGGAGGCCCGCACATGCCGGACTTGAACCGGAGAAGGGAATCAATTCCATCGAGGAAATGGCCCTTCAAATCGCGGAAATTAAGCAACTCGCCAACCCGGGCAAAGGAACAACCATTACTTTCACGCTGATCCAGGGAGGAACGGCCTGCAACGTGGTTCCGGATCGCTGTAAGGCGTCGATCGACGTTCGGTTTCGCAAGCCGGATGAAGGTCACCGCGTCGATTCGGCGCTGAAGAGCAGACAGGCGTTTATACCGGGGGCCGATGTAAGGGTAACGGGAGACATTGATCGACCGCCGATGCTCCGGGGTCCCCGGATGGACGAGATATTCCAGGCTGCCCGAAAAATCGCCGCGGAACTTGGCATTGAGTTGTGGGAAGGCGAGACTGGAGGAGGCAGCGACGGCAACTTTACCGCGGCGCTCGGGATACCTACCCTGGACGGTTTAGGCGCCGAAGGAGCGGGCGCTCATACTTGGGATGAACACATATTCCAGGACTCGCTGGTCCCACGCCTGGCGTTGCTCGCCCGGCTGATTGAGAGGCTGTAAGGCGAGCGTCCAGGACAGGGGCTGTCCCTTTCTCCCGAACCCTACCGCGCAGCACGAGCAAACCAGACTTCGTAGTACCGGCTTTAGCCGGGTAGTTTGCCCCAGCGCCAGTTGTTGCTGCTTGAACGTTTTAAGGCCCGCCTGAAGGCGGTACTACAAACCAAACGACTGCTCCGGCGCTCAACTGCGGTGAGGCCCCAAGTTCGTAGTACCGGCTTTAGCCGGGCAGTTTGCCCAGCGTTCAGTTGTTGCCACATGACCGATTTAAAGCCCGCATGAAGGCGGTATTGCAAACCAACAGACTCGGTTCTAGTCCGCAACAGAGCCTAGCCCGGATTTCTCACAACCCGAGCGCTCAGCGGGCAGATTGACCATTTTGTG
>DAOTAI010000563.1:0-2782 GCA_035593865.1 Acidobacteriota bacterium | reverse complement strand
CCGAGGAATAAAGAGATGCCCTTGAAAGCGGGCGAGTCCGATCCGGGTATGTAGGGGTACGCGATAAGCGCGGCCAGGACAATAACAAAGAAGCTGATGAGCTTCTGTGTCGTTCCCGCCCAGGACGGGCGGAAGCCTTCGATGGTAATAGCCCCGTTGCCGATCTTTCGAAAGAGGTAACGCAGAAACTTGATTACATACCAGGTAACTAACGCGACAAGGGCTATGAACATGAGCGACGGGCCGGCGCTCCAGGCCGCCCCGATGAATCCCCTCACTTGGGCGAGGACAGCCGTCAGCATTTGTTGTGCGAGATGTCTTGTCGACGGAAAAAGTCCAAGCAGTAGTTGAGTGGCGAAATAAATGACGACTAAGGATGCGCTGATCCGGAGCAGTTTCAGTGCCCGCAGGACCAGGTTCCTCGTGACCTCGTTGGGCAGCAGTTCGATGACCCGGGCGTCGGCCGTCTGGAGCTTTCGCTCGAGTTGGCTGCAGGCGGCTGTCCCGGCGCGCCGGATGGCCTTGGCAATGGCGACGAGTAGAGCCAACGAGGCGGCCACAATCAAGAGAGCTAACAGGATGCCGCGAATGATATTGGCGGTCGAGCGGGCATCACGATAAGCGCGAACAGCCTGCTCGTATGACGTTGCCCATTGCTGGGCAAGCTGCTCTTTCGTTACTCCAGCTCTCCTGGCATCTTGCTCGAACACCAGTGAGACCGGTTGCTCGCCGGCCATCAGGGCGACATCGCCGTCCCTGTTATGAACTCTGATTGGAGGGGCCGCCACGTCTCGAGCGATACCGAGAAGCCGCTCCGAAACGGTGGCTGCCCGGCTCTCGAGGCTCATACCCACGGGGCTCCAACAGATCTCGGAGACCTCCCGGCCATCGAAAATCACCGGGACACATGGCTGCGGCTGTGCGGGCGGCTCGGCGGCAGTTTGAGCGTGAGCTGCCACGAATGACGCCACTAAGACGAGCATCGCAACGATTGCGGTTCGCCTTACTGGGAGCGTAGTGGATGTGTCGGAGACCATAAATCTCCTTTTTCGTGATTATGGTTGGCATATTGCGGCTCTGATTGCAGGGCCGTGGAACCTGGGGTTAGCGACGCTCGGCCTTTAACTGATCCTGATTTGAGAGGCAAATGTGCGGTCGTGTCAGGATGTCGGAAAACAGGTAACGGGAGGAGGGTTTTGAGGACAATAAATCCCAGGCCATAAAAACCAAAGCCTTAGTCTCTTTTGTTGCTAGAAGAGGACGAGGCGTTGCGGGCGGGGGTTTCAAAATCCAGGGGATAGAATCAAGCTGGTCTTCCCTGGCAGGGCGCACGGACAGCAACCGTGCGCCCTGTTCGTGTGCAAGGCAGGCCCTTGCTATTCACCCCAATCGAAGATGAGACCTGCCGTCACCTCAGCGGCAGTGACTGTGTCGTCTCGGACATTGGCAATGGTTCGGCCGCGCAGATCGGCTCGTATGCCCATGGGTCCCCAAAGCCGTTGCGCTTTGATGCCTCCGCCCCAGCTGACGTTGAAGAAGGTCTCGCCGTCTCTGAAGAAAGGAACGCTGTTCGGGTCGGGTGCTTGGGGAACAGTCGCCTTATCCACCTGCGCGTTCAAAGCTCCAACGCCAAAAAGGGCGAAGGGGCGCAGGCGACCGGCATGGAAGTGGTACAGACCATTGGCTTCCCAGAGAAACCCTCGGGACTTCGGGTCAGTATGGGTAGACTCGAAGTGATTCGCATAACCCATACCTCCCTCGAGCTGAAGGTCCGGGGTCAGAAACACACCGCCCCGTATGCCAAACGTTGCTGGGTTTTTGAGATCAAACGAGTTTACTTCCGTGGGAGCAAACACTCCGACGTAAGGATTGAGTTCCCAGGTTCGAGCAGAAAGAGTGGAAAAGAAAACGCCCGAAACCAGGACTCCGAGTACGACAGGAATGGTTCGTCGCGACATGTCTCTTCCTCCTTTCATCTGAACGAAAAGGTTCATAAGATGCGTCGAGCGGAAAAGCAAGTTGGTGGGTCCCCGTGAAGGAACTTGTTCGTGTAGCTGCAGATCGTGGCCGGACACTCCAGCTTTAGAGTGCGGCGCTGGGACATGGGCGAAAATCAAACAGAAAAGCGACGGGCGGCAGCGATCGAAAGTTCGTAGTACCGGCTTTAGCCGGGCAGTTTG
Source organism: Acidobacteriota bacterium (assembly GCA_035593865.1). Lineage (GTDB taxonomy): Bacteria > Acidobacteriota > UBA6911 > RPQK01 > RPQK01 > RPQK01. The sequence continues at coordinate 602 of DAOTAI010000563.1, read as the reverse complement.
TGAGACCCCTGTTTGTAGTATAGGGCTTCACAAACCAGGTTCTTTCAAAAAGAGATCGGTCCTGGCCCTAATGCTTGGTCAGCGTCCTTTTTCTTCTGACTCGAGGTCCGTCAGGGCCGACACGTGACTGGCAGTTGACTCCGAGCTGCAAAAGCGGCGTTTGCTGGCAGACGCGACAGGTGAGGAGGCGGTGCGGGGAGTTCACGTGCCGGTCCTACGGACCTGGGTCTTCAGCCTCCGGTCGTTTCTACAAACGTGTCGGTCCTGACGGACCTCTGATGCGACTGCCACCGCCTGATTGTGGTCAGGGAGGAGGACGACAGGTCTGGACGCGCTCGAAGTGTGACGAAAATATGCAATCGCCTAAGTGGCCTCAAAAAAGGGGGTAAAATTGGCCGAACAGCGCCTTATGTGCTCCTGTAATCGCTTTAGGAAATAGCATTCCAGCATGTCCGTAAGTGATTTATAAATAAAGGGTTGGAATTTCGTGAAACCCTGTTCGTAGTACCGGCTTTAGCCGGGCCTTAAAGCGGTCAAATATCAGCAATTGACCGCTGGGCAACTGCCCGGCTAAAGCCGGTACTACGAACTTGCGATCCCGG
>DAOTAI010000562.1:0-2783 GCA_035593865.1 Acidobacteriota bacterium | reverse complement strand
CCGAATTCCAGTGGACCGGATCGATCCCATCGTGAAGAAGATTGTTGATCTGCTCCCCATGCCCAACCTGCCTGGTCGGGAGAACCTGGAGACCAACAACTACTTTGCTTCCGCTCCCTTTAAATTCGATCGATGGACGATCGACACCAAAGTCGACTGGGTCGTCTCTTCGGCGTTCAACCTGTTCGGGCGATACAGTGTCCTCGATTTCGTTATGGACTCACCCACTGTTTTCGGGACCGCGCTGGAAGGACGGGGACTGGACGGCCGGGGAATAGCGAGCCCGGGCAACAGTTTCGGCAACACTTACAACCTGGCGTTAGGTGCGAACTACGTCCTAACGTCGACCCTGATCATGGACGCCAACTTTGGTTTTGTCCGCATGAATACCAACGCCGAGCATTGGAGTATCAATGAGAACGTGGGTCTCGATTTGCTCGGGATTCCTGGCACGAACGGCCCTGAAAAGTTTCAGAAAGGGTGGCCCTACTTCGGCATAAGTGGCTACGAGGCCCTCGGCACAAACCTCCACTACTACCCGTACTACCGGTGGGACGACCAGTACCAGTACGTCACGAACTTCAGCTGGACCAAGAGCAGTCACGAGATACGCTGGGGCATGGACCTGTATGCGCAGCATATGGACCATATCCAACCCGAGTTCTCGGGAGGCGCCAGCCGCGGGCCGCGGGGACGGTTCGACTTTGGAACCGGACCCACGCGCAACTGCATCACACCGGACGGGAAAGGCGGCTGCAGCAGCCTGAGCCCGTCAGTCAGCAACGTCAATTCCTTCGCCACTTTCCTGCTCGGACTGCCTACTCAGCTCGGAAAGAACCTCATGACCGTTGCGCCCTACACGACCCGAAACTGGGCATACAGTTTCTATTTGCGGGACCGTTGGCAGTTGACGCCCAAACTGACTTTTTCCTATGGCACCCGTTGGGAATACTTCCCGGTTCCCACTCGTGCGGATCGCGGCCTGGAACGCTATGATCCTGGAATCAACAAGATGCTGATCGGAGGGATCGGCGCCATCCCGAAGGACCTCGGCGTGGAGGTCAGCAAGTCTTTATTCGCCCCGCGTCTTGGCCTTGCCTACCGCCTCTCCGACAAGCTCGTCGTCCGAGCCGGCTACGGTTTGACCAATGATCCGTACGCTCTGGCGAGACCGATGCGAACCAACCATCCGATTCTTATTGAGCTAGATGTGAGAGCACCGAACAGCTGGAGTCCGGCGGGGCGGCTGGCCGACGGCATCCCGCCCATTGAGGCGCCGAGCCTGGGTGAGGGAGTGATTGACATTCCGGGCGATGTCACCGCCTTTACCATCCCGACAAAATTCAAACGGGGTTACATCCAGTCGTGGAACTTCACCGTTCAGAGGGAAATTGGCAAGGGCTTCGTAGGTGAAGCCGGATATGTGGCAACCAAACAGATCCGAGCCCTCGGCTTTCAGGAACTGAACTGGGCGCCGATCGGAGGGGGAACCGCCGGCATGCAGCTTTACAAGCAATTCGGACGGACAGCCAATACCCGCATGGTCGCACCCATTGGCGGAAGTGATTACCATTCACTGCAGGCACAACTTAAGCGGCGCTTTGCCGATGGCTATTCCCTCAACGCCGCCTATACCTGGAGCAAGTCCCTGTCGGACACTGGTCTGAGTCGCAGCGATCAGACGCTGTCGATCCCGATTCCCGAGTACTATCACCTCAACCGGAGCGTTACGGACTTCGACCGGACCCATGTCCTGCAAATCACGAATATCCTGGAGTTGCCATTCGGGAAGGGACGTCGCTGGGTCGCCGACCAGGGCTTCCTTTCCTCGATCCTGGGAGGCTGGCAGGCGAGTAATATCGTGAGTTTCATCAGCGGCAGCCCGTTCAATATTACTGCTTCCAGCGCCTCTCTGAACGCCCCGGGGAGCACTCAAAGAGCCGACCAGGTGAAACCCGAGGTGGAGATCTTCGGGAGGGTGGGACCGGACCAGGCCTATTTTGACACCACCGCCTTTGCCGCCGTCAATGAGGCGCGCTTTGGCACGGCCGCTTTCAGGGCACTCCGTGGACCCGGCCAATCGAACTGGAACTTTGGTCTTTTCCGGACGCTCCGGATTCGCGAGTCAGTTAATGCCGAGTTCAGAGCCGAGGCATTTAACTTCACGAACACTCCCAAGTTCTCGAATCCCAACGGCAGTGTGGACAGTAGTTCGTTCGGTGAGATCACCGACGCCCAGGGGGAAAGGGAATTCCGCTTCGGCGTGCGGGTGAGCTTTTAGCTCGTAGCCGAGCCTGCAGCAGTCCGCGTCTTATTGGAGCCGGGAGCGACTGGCGCCGTCAGGCGCCGGTCGCTCGCGTAGTGGCTCGCACCGCGGTACCCGCCGACAGAAAGTCGATTTTAGGAGAAACCGCAGTGACTCAATGCTTGTGATCGCCCGGCCGCGCGAAGAGAAGCGGGAAAATGATATCGCTCGTACAACACGGGACCCAGACTGCAAGAAACAGAAAAACAACGACCAGGACTAACATGACCGCGCTGGCCTGTTCGCCCATGGCCATGGTCATGTGGAACAAGGATGCCCATGTGCTCAGCAGCACGTGACCGGCGTGAGGCAATCGTGTGACTGGCCGGATCCAAGCCAGGGCGATGCCGCCCAACACCAGGGGATTAATGATCCACCACTTCTCTATGAATCCAAGGTGTGCATGCCGATTCGGCAGATCCAGCAGAATCTCTCCGAGGTAAGGAATGAGCGAATCACTAGCCGTCGCTATCCCGAC
>DAOTAI010000561.1:0-2808 GCA_035593865.1 Acidobacteriota bacterium | reverse complement strand
AGGATTTCAACGCCGAAGGCGTTGCGTAGCAAAGGGTTGGCCGCGCGTTTTGCGGCCTACCCTGGGTGGTTAGTCTTTCCTACGCGACCCCTTCGGGGTCGAAATCCAAAAACGCTGCAGTCGTCGAGTTCTTGCAATTGGCTCGAAAGAAATCGCATTTTGTCTCAGTCTACGGCGCCTTAGCAAACCCCCAGTCTTCCTATGGCCTCGACCCGGGACCGATCTGGACATCGGGCCCTCAATTGCGCAATTGTCAAACCCGTCCGCGGGTCGTGAAAATCCGGGGCGATTTCTGACAGCGGAACCAAAACGAAGTTTCGCTCGGCAAAAAGCGGATGAGGCACCACCAGTGATTCATTTTCAATGATGGCTTGTCGGAAGAACAGGATATCCAGATCGATTGTTCGTGGTCCCTTGTTCGAGGTCCGAGTCCGGCCCATCTGTCTCTCAATATCAAGGCAGGAGTCGAGTAGTTTAGGAGCAGACATCTCTGTCTGGACCTCGCAGACCATGTTCAGGAATTCTGGCTGATCAAGAACATACAGCGGGTCTGTCCGGTAGACAGAAGAACATTGTCTGACCGTTATACCTCTTCCTTCAAGGAGTTGCACGGCCCGCTGCAGCTGTTCCAATCGGTTCCCCAGATTAGAGCCCAGGGAGAGATAAATGCCCCCCGGACCATCAGGGGTCTGATTAAAAGACATCGGGTGGTCTCCGGATCGTCCCGAAGGCGCCTATTCCTTTCAGGAAGAAGGTAAAGCGAACCTGTCTTTCCTGGCGCACTCCGAAGTTGAACGCCTGCATTTCCAGTGAAACGCCGCAACAATCCCAGAAATAGTTGGCGCGGGACAGTGAACTGAGAAAGCGCGAGGTAGCGGCATCGTAACTGAAAGAGGTGGAAAAAGAGAGGCCGCGCTGCAGGCTCCCGATTGACACTGTCCCCTGGAGCTGATTGCTTTCGAAGGTCCCCGGTTCCAGCCTCTGGGTCACGAAGTAGCTGGTCCCGACGGTGAATTTGGGGCGGATAAGATAGCCAGTGAGGGAGAAGTTCCGGTACTGGCCGAACATCGGGTCATAATCTCCCCGGACATCAAAGCTGGTCCTCGGGGCAGGCGAGAAACGAACCTGGGTGATAACCGGCGAAAAGCTGCGCCGGATGCCTCCGAAATGAAAACCGGTCAACGAAGCGAAAGGTGCAAATTGATTGATTCGGTCGGCTTCGAAACTGCCGGAGAAGTCAGGGTCAAAATAGTGCTTTTGCCCAATCCGAATTGAAAGCCATTCGTGATTGGTCTGCACCCCGTCCACTCTTCGCTTCACAAAAAAACGGTTGATCAGGTTGTACTCCACCTCGTGCGTGTTGACGATCGCATCGTTTTCATCGAATCGGATGATGCGATCGAATTCATCAATTCCATGCAGATAGCGATAGCGCATGGTCGGTTCAATCGTATGTTTCCAGCCCGGTTGGCCTGATTCTCGCCCGTACACCTTGGAGAGGCCCCATCCTTCAAGATTTACCCCCATCTCCACGTAATTTCGGTGCAGGCTGTCGTCGGAGAGCGTCAAGCCGCCTGCTTCGTCCTCGAGCACGCTGTCTGAGTAAAAGGTCTCGCGGACACCCAGAAGCGGGGTTATGCGCAATCCCTGGAAAAGAGGGATCGATGTGTAAGCGCGAGGGTAAATATCTATCCGCTGAGTCATCCCGGTGTCGGCGATCAGATGGTCGGTTCGACTGAGTCCACGAGCGGATGCGTCAAAGTCCAGGTAGAGGGAACCGCCCAAAAGAGGTCGCCCCGTCGTCCGAAAAATCAGAGCAGGAGTGCTGCGGATCACGATGTTGCGACTGCGATCCGGGAAAACTGTTTCATCACGAGAGATCAGAACGTTCGCCGACCCAATCGAAAAGTTTTTGGTGACGAAGATCCTGGAATTCTCCGTTGGACGGGTGGCGGTGTAAAAGTCCTCAGAAAAGATCTGGCGGAAGAGGAAATTGGACACCAGGTTGAAATCGGCAACTGCGCGGTAACCGTTGCCGAAATGCGTTTCGCCCAGCCCGTTGAGACTGGCGCCTCCCTGGTCCCTCCTGTCATCGATCATGAACCCGTCCAGGCTGAGGCGCGAACTCGCGTTAGGCCGGGTTCGAAAAGTGAAGCCGTGCCCGAAGCCGCGTTGCGAGAAGTAAGTTTCGCTGATCACCAGGTCGGCGCTCCGGCCGAGAACGAGGTAGAACGACTGTGTGATTCTGCGGCCTTTGTTGCTCGATGTTCCGGTCGTGGGCATCAGGAAGCCGCTCGATCGTTCCTTCTTTCCGGTGGGAAAAAGCATCACCGGAAGGTAAAAAACTGGAATGTTCTTGATGCGGAAAAGGGTGTGTGCAAACCGGGCGTTTCCCCCGAGCGGGATCTTCGCGTCCCTGACCGTGAAGCTCCATTTCGGAACCTCCTCTCCGCAAGCCGTCAGGAACCCATCTTTCGCCCGATACGTATTGGGACCGGTCTTAACCAGGATTCGGGCCTTGACGAAGAGCTCCTGGTCGGTAAAGCCGTCCGCGTCGTAAATCGTACCTGTGTCGGTTTTCAGGTCCAGTTCGGCGCGAGTTCCTCTCAGCCACTGGATGCCACGCCTTAAATCAATGGGGCCTTCGGCAACAAGCTTCTCTGTGGCGCTGTTGTAAACAAGTTTTCGGGCCCGCAGGACACTGTCCTGAAAAGTCACAATGACATCGCCTTCGGCCGTCCATATGTCGCCCGCCTCCCGGGTGACAAGATCGGCGACAATCTGGATGTTGCCGCCGCCATAGGGCAT
>DAOTAI010000560.1:0-2814 GCA_035593865.1 Acidobacteriota bacterium | reverse complement strand
TGGGGTAAGTGACATAGCAAAACCTGTTCAAAGTTATCAGGTTCAAAGTTCAACTAAAAACCGTAACGCGGAACTCGGGACTTCAAGGATCAAGTGCGTCAACGGCACCCAGTTGCTTTCGCTCCGGGCACTGGGTAAAGAGTTAAGCTCAAATCTGGTGTATGGAGTTGCAATATAAAGCGGCGTATCCTTGTTGGTTGGAACGACCAAGCCACAACCGACATTGGAGGGATACGCCATGGAAAATTCCACCCCTTCTTCACTGTTCGAGCCAGATGCGACCTTGACCGACTCATTGACGGAACTTCTCAGAAAAGGAGCCAGAGAACTCATTGCCCATGCGGTTGAATCAGAATTGGGACTCCTGTTAAAGAAACAAGCTCAAAACAGGCTTCCCGATGGACGGCTAGCGGTGGTCAGAAAGGGATATCTGCCGGAACGAACCATACAGACTGGCATAGGAGAGGTAGAGATCAAGATTCCCAAAGGTGCGGGACAGAAGCGGTTCAGGCATCAAGTTCAACAGCTCGTTGCTTCCTCCGTATTTGAAGAGAGCGAAAAGTATCAATGAACTTCTTCCTGGCTTTACCTGAAGGGTATATCAACGGGGGATTTCCAGGAAGCGCTCGTCAGCCTGCCGGGGAAAGAAGCCCGGGTGCTCTCCGCAAGAACGATCTCCAGGCTCAAGGCTGACTGGATCCACATAAGAACCACGAACCCCATAGAATCTACATTTTCAACGGTAAGGCTGAGAACCGCAAAGACAAGAAGCTGCGGATCGAGAGAAACGACACTGGCCATGGCTTTCAAGCTGATCCCGTCAGCTGAAAAGAGGCGGAAGCGTATCAAGGGGTTCGATCTTATCGGCGAAGTGATCGAAGGCGTCGTTTTCAAAGACGGTGTAAGGGCAACAGATCAGCCAGACAGGAGCGCCGCTTGAGACCCCGTACACCAGATTTGACAATAACTCCCTTCTCCTCCCCCGTTAACCAAAAGCCTTCAGCGTTATCAACGGGCCATCAGTGCGAACACGCCCCACCCCAAGTATTCACGCGAGTAAGAGGCGTAGCGCACGGGTTCCGAGGTAAGTTGGTCTCGAACCTCTTTTGCAAACTCGTCGTCGGGATTGGCTTCAAGCCATCGGCGCATGGTGAGCCATTTGGCAGCCTCATACCTGTCCCAGCTCTCTTGATCAGCCAGAACCATCTCAACGACGTCATAGCCAAGGCGGCCGAAGGACGCGAGAAGTTCCGGAAGCATGAGAAAGTCGGAGATCGAGTCGGCAAGGCACGCCTTCGCAACATCCTCCGTCGGCGGTAGCTGCCGCCAATAGGGCTCGCCGATGAGGATGATCCCTCCGGTGCGCAGGCTCCGCGCCAGGAGCTCGATAGTGCCGGCTACTCCCCCGCCGATCCACGTGGCACCGACACAGGCCGCTACATCGACCTTTTCATCGGCGACATAGCCGGCGGCATCGCCATGGATGAACCTGGCTCGATCGGCGACGCCTAGTTCCTCGGCGCGGAGTTTCGCTTGATCAGTGAACAACCGACTCATGTCGATGCCGGTGCCGATGACGCCGTGGTCGCGCGCCCAGGTGCACAGCATCTCCCCCGAACCGCTGCCGAGGTCCAGCACCCGGGCTCCCGACTCCAGGCGCAGCGCCGCGCCGAGAGTGGCGAGCTTCTCAGGCGTGATCGGGTTATGAATGCGGTGAGCGCTTTCGGTGATGTTGAATATCCGTGGTATATCCAATGCAGAACATCTCCTTACTTGTGGCAGATGCAACAGCGGCATCCCGCAGCGGCAAGGGCCGAATCGTCGACATCCTTCGGTAAGCTTATCGCGCCACTCTTGATTTGAGAAGTCGCTCCGCCGGCTTCAATAAATCCACGGGCCAGAAACACTCGGGCTGGGGATGGCGAGATCGACCGGACACAACACCCGGCAGGGGCCGTACGTATCGCGAAGATGCGGAAGTCGCGGGCCAGGGCGAAGATCTCCCGGATGCGGGCCAGCAATTCATCAAAATAATCGGTAACAGAGTCGGCACCTTTGAGTCGTTCGTCGTTGAGGGTAAAGCCTTTGACCAGGTACTCGCTCAGACGTGACGTGGCCCACTGGCGGAACTGAGTGCCTCGATTGGAGTGAACGCGGTAACCGACTGCTATGATCATTTCAAGGTTGTAGTGATCGATCATGCGCTCAACTTGGCGAGCTCCCTCGATTTGAACTATTCGATATTTTCGAATAGTTGCCCCGGGCAATAACTCCCCATCCCTATAAATCTCTTTAACATGGTGATTTATGGGATTTACTCCGACATGAGTCGTTGAGTAAGCCAGACGGTTCCACCTTCAAGCAGAACACGGATTTGACCGCCGTCGCCTTCCGCCTGATAAATTATGATCTCCCCTCCGGGATAGGGGGGTTTTCTGTTGGCTCATTCGGTCACCTCCGCGAGCAAGCTGGTGATTACTTTCTCGATCTTCTCGAGGTCGGCTTTGATCTTTTCAAACGGCCTTGACAGTATCTATTTGTAGAAATAGCGGTTGATGTCAATTTCGTAGCCGACCCTGATCCTAGATTCGTCGACTCCTGCGTCGGGCACACCCTGCACCAAAAAACCGGCGGGGGGTCTCCCCGTTTCGATCGGGTCGCGCTGTTCCATTGATGATACATCATAGGAACGCCATGAAGGGGCCGCACCCGAGGAACAACCGGGCCGGAAGCCGCCCCATCATCGGAAGCGAGCCCTACCCGGGCCTTTTCTCCCCCACCAGGGACGTGACCGCCGACAGCGCTGCCATGACC
>DAOTAI010000559.1:0-2822 GCA_035593865.1 Acidobacteriota bacterium | reverse complement strand
CGAAAAATGGTCAATTTGCCCGCCGAGCGTTCGGTTGTGAGAAATCCGGGCTAGCTCTTTAAATGAGCCGATAATCTCACCTGGCTTGAAAAACAGGTCGACAACTTCAAAGCTCCGCACCCCTCCCGAATTGCTTCTAAGATCGATGATCATTCCTGCAGGACGGGAGGCCTCAAGAGTTCTGAGGAAACGACGCAGCTCAATCAAAGTGTCCGTCGAGAAAAAGGAGATTCGAACGTAAGCGAGCCCCCGCCAGCATGTCGCGGCCACCGATTCGTGCCGCCAAGGGACTGCGGTCGATTGGACAGTCGCTTCCTGACTGCCCGATTGGATTCGCAGGCGGTACTTGAACGGCGCGGGTTGAAACCACCAATCAATGATCTCATTCCAGCTTTGACCCGATAGTGGCCGGCCATTCAGGCTGAGCAGGCGAATTCCGGGGCCCACGCCACGGGGAGGCAGTGTGGGATCAATCACCCGCTTTACCACCACGACACCATCCGTGTTGACTTCGGGAAGCACGCCGGGGATGAAGCTCTTTCCTCGCGAAATAGCTCGTTTGACCGCCAATGAATCCGCGTAGGTGTAATAGCTAAAAGGGCTGTTGATCACTTCCAGGCAGCTGTTGACGCAAAGAAACCAGAGGAGTCTACGGACAACTGTCCGGTCCTCAGCTGACACTAATCTTTCAGATTTTGTAACCAGCTCCGCCGCCAGACGAGGTAGGGACTTGCCGAGGTGAATGCTGGCCGAACCACCGGAAGCCGAGATGACAAGGCCGTCTTCTGTCTTGCTCAGCTGGATAGCACTGGTCGCCTGGAGCCACTCGGCGTCGATTTCGGCTTCATTAGCCCTTAGAAAGGTTTGCAGTTGGTCAAGTCCCTGGACTAGACACGACAAGAAAACGTTGGCGTCCAGGCTCGAGTTTTGCCACTGCTCTATCCGGCGGATCGTCTCCTTAAAGTTCCGCTCCTCGCGGTTTTTTCGTGACAGCACAGGGATGGAACCCTTCGTGAAACATTCAATGGGCGATCGATTTGCCGGGGAGCATGCGCGAGTGGCAGCACCGTCAGCCGAGACGGTTGTGCCGCCAAGGGATATCGACAGAGTGAGAAGCACTGCAACCAGAGGTGACTTGTACAATTCCCACCCTCCCTCGCCTACTAGACACCACTCTTGCCATTTCAGTTCTGCTTTTTGAGACTGCGGTTTCTCTAAACCGCTGAGAAACACAATCGGGACCGTGAGCTGTCCCAAGCGCGGGAGAGGTATCGATTACGCCTGCTCTTCTTTGCTCCACCAGTCGATTTCGTTGATTCTCGACCAGGGAAGGACCGTCGCCGCCGTCCGTTTCTGCATCTCCTCTCCGCCGTGGATCACGAAGCCCTCGACCTGGGTGTGTTGCGCCTGGAGGGCGGTCTGGAAGGCTTTCAGGCTGTCAAAAGCGTCGTCGGCCACGGTCTGCCCAGACTTGGTCTCGATCGCCTTCGCTAAGTTGCCGAGCTCCAATACGAGGTCGACCTCGACTCCTTTGCTGTCCCGATAGAAACAGAGTCCCGGCTGAAGGCCGCGGTGTACCCGTGCCTTGAGGATTTCCGACGCCACCCACGTTTCGAAAACGGCGCCGCGAAGCGGATGTTCACGGAGCTGCGCCGGGGACCGGATACCCAGGAGATAACAGACCAGTCCCGAGTCCAGAAAGTGGAGTTTAGGAGTTTTCACCAGGCGCTTACCCAGATTTCGATAAAAGGGAGGCAAGCGCCAAGCGACATACCCGGCTTCAAGGACTGACAACCATGAGCGTGCGGTCACATGTGTCACGCCTGCGTCGGCCCCGAGGGCGGAAAGGTTTACCAGTTGCCCGACCCTGCCGGCGCAAAGGCGAAGGAATGTTTGGAAACTGATAATATCCCCGACATTGAGGAGCATCCTAATATCACGCTCTAGGTACGTAGCCACGTAGCTCGGATACCAATCACCAGGATTCAGTGCGCGGTCGTAGACCGCCGGATAGCTTCCTCTCCATAAAAGCGAAAGTAGGTCCGTGGGTTTATCCGGGAACCGCCTGATCTCTTCGAGACCAAGAGGCAGCAGATTCAGCAGCGCGGTCCGCCCGGCCAACGATTGGCCAACTGACTGGAGCAGAGCGAAGTTGGCCGAGCCGGTCAGGATGAAACGGCTCTTTAGCGGATGAGCGTCGACCAACGGCTGGATATACGAGAGCAATTCGGGCACCCGCTGGATTTCATCCAGCACCGCGCCTTCCGGGAAATCGGAGAGGAAGCCGCGCGGATCGCTGCGGGCATAAGCTTGAACGTCGGGTGCCTCCAGGCTGGTGTACGCTTTGTCCGGGAAAGCCGCCCGGCAAAGAGTAGTCTTCCCCGACTGACGTGGTCCGGTGACAGTGACCACCGGAAATTTGTCGGCCAACTGAACAAGACGCTTCTCCAAAACCCGGGGGATCACTGGGAGGTATTATGAACCAGCGAGGGCAGTTTGTAAATTGTACTTTCAGATAGCTCCACACCACAAGGTGTCAGGCCACGATTCTCGTTCGCGAGGGCTGGCAACTAGGGATACGTCAACAAAGATGCACGCCGGAGCCCAACGCGATCCAAGGCCTCCAGCATTAGCTCTCTGTCTCGGCCGGTCGTGTCTACCGGGAGTTACATATCTGCGGACCACCCTCAATCGCTTTTCGTATCCGTTTTCCGTTAGAATCTCGCCGGAACGAACGGGCAATGACGATGAAACGAGATTATGTGCATGGCTTTGCCGAGCGAGAACAGGAGAGACTAAACGACCAGGCGACAACGTTGGCC
>DAOTAI010000558.1:0-2829 GCA_035593865.1 Acidobacteriota bacterium | reverse complement strand
GGATGAGTGTCAAACAGGTTTTTCAGGGTAGATTTCTCGAGTAGCAGCTGCACGTTCTCGTAGGCTTTTTCACCCTCATGAAAGCGTGCCCAGAAGTTGATTATCCAAGCCCGGCTCCAACCGGTATGACCGCCACCGTGGGCCAGGCGGTACTCGAGCGTCTTGCGGGCGGCCACCATGAATTGCGGAGTTCTATTTCTCGTGAACTGAGTGCCGGGGTGCAGCCCAAACAGGTGTGAAATATGACGATGACCAGGTTCCGCTTCCCCAAATTCTTCCGCCCATTCCATCAAGCGGCCGTCCAAACCGATCCCGGGCCAGGCGAGTTTATCACGCGCCTCTTTAACCTCGGTCGTCAGCTCATCGTCGATCCCCAGTTCCTGAGCGGCCGCCAGAAAATTCTCAAAAGTGTCCCAGACAATCTCCTGATCCATGGAATTACCCATGGCAACGCTGTAAGGCTTACCGTCAGGCCCCAGGAAAGTGTTTTCGGGCGACGCGCTGGGGCCGGAGACCAGCTTGCCCGTTTCGGGATGCGGCGTCAGCCAGTCAAGCAGGAACATGGTGGCGTCGCGCACGATCGGATAAGCGCGCTCTTTGAGGAAAACCTTATTTCCCGTATACCAGTAGTGCTCGAGAAAGTGGCGGGCACACCACGCTCCGCCCATCTGCCATAGAGCCCACCGCGGTTCTCCGGCCGTCGGGGTATAAAGCCAGGCGTCAGTCGTGTAGTGCGCGACAAAACCGCGGGCGCCGTAGTAGTCACGAGCAGTCCTGCGGCCAGAATGGGCGGCGAGGGCCTCCACAAAATCGAAAAACGGTTCGTGGCACTCCGACAGGTTGGTGACCTCCGCCGGCCAGTAATTCATCTGGAGATTGATGTTAAGGTGATAATCAGCTCCCCACGGCGCATTGATGTCTTTATTCCAGATGCCCTGGAGATTTGCGGGCAGGTCTCCGGGGCGCGACGACCCCATGAGGAGGTAGCGGCCATATTGAAAGTAAAGCGCGACCAGGTGGGGATCATCTCCACCGTTCTGCACGGCTCGCAGCCGTTCATCCGTGGGCAGATCAGGCGGGGGAGAGAGAGACAACTGCAAGTTCACCCGGCGGAACAGCCGTTGGTGGTCGGCGATGCTCCGCTGCTTCAACTCTGCGTAAGACCAGGCCGAAGCAGTTCTCAGCGTTGTGTCGACAACATCCCGATTACTGCGTGTCAGGGGTTGGAGCGGGTTCTTGTGGTTATAGTCGGATGCTGCCGCGACGAGCAGGGTCACGGCATTCGCTCCGCTCACCTGCAACCGGTTTCCTTCGACCCCCAAGCGGCCACCCTCCACCATGGCCTTTACGGCAGCCGCGAATTTCACGCCATTGGCATGCTCACTATCAATTGCCTGCCCGGTCATCAGCAGCGCGTCGGCTGCCATGGCCTGAACCTGAGAATTTGGCCGCTGTATCTCGACAGTCAACTCCACCCTGCCCGGTAGATCGGCCTCAATGCGGATGACAAGCACCTGATCCGGGAAGCTGGCAAACACCTCGCGAGACCAGGTCACCTCCTCCGCCTTGAATTTGGTTGCTGCCACCCCGGTGTCGAGGTCCAGTGAGCGGCGGTAATCAGAGGGATCACCCGAAAGCTTCGTAGTCAAAATAAGATCGCCCAGGGTTTGATGGCTGTTAAGGTCACCCCTCGGTCCTGACAGCAAATGCTTGCGCGCCAGGGCCTCTCCTTCCGCATAGTTGCCTTCAAACAGGAGTTTTCGGATTTCGGGCAAATGCCGGTAGGCGCCTGCGGGTATCGGCCACGGCGCTCCCCCGCCTGACCAGATGGTGTCTTCGTTCAGCTGGATCTGCTCTCGGGCAACGCCTCCGAAGACCATGGCACCCAGACGCCCGTTGCCGACGGGCAGCGCCTCCTCCCATTGCTCGGCGGGCTGGCGATACCAGAGAACATAACTATTGTCCGCCTCAGGAGAGGCAGGTTGAGCTGGCGAAAGGATGAAAGCGCAAAGCAAGAGGCAGGACACAGGGAGTGCTCGTCTCATTCCCGCCATTGTGTCTGAAGTAACTCGTACAGCGCAACTGCCCTGGGCACATCCGCGTAATCCGCGAAATCCGTGCTATCCGCGTGTGCACACTCCCGCGAATAGCGCGGATTTCGCGAATTACACGGGGGACAGGCGAGCGGCTACCCAGGACGAAATTCACAACTACGCGCTGCACACTTTTGTCGACACTTCGTTCCCGAACAGCTCCACGCGGTTTTTTCCGAGCATCTTGGCCCGGTACATGGCCATGTCGGCATGGTGAAGCAACTGCTCCGGATCCTGGTAGGCCGGAGAACTCATCACGATTCCCATGCTTGCGGTAGTCGCGATCTGATGTTCTCCCAAGGAGACCGGCTGCGATATCTCGGACTTCAGTCGCCTGGCGATCTTGAACACCACAGCCTCTTCGCCGACGTCATCAACCAGGATCGTGAATTCATCGCCGCCCAGGCGCGCCACTGTGTGCAACTTACCGAAACGGGCGACCGTATCGGTAGATCGAAGACACGACTCCAGCCGGCGGGCGATCGTCATGAGAACAGCGTCACCCGCCTGATGTCCGTAGCGATCATTAATCGCCTTAAACCCATCCAAGTCCAGGAAAATGACTGCGAAGCGATGGGCGGGGTTATGGCGAGTGCGTGCCAGAAGACGTTCCAACCGATCGAGGAAGAGCACCCGGTTGGGAAGGCCTGTCAGCCAATCGGCGACTCTCGCGCGGCTGATGTCCGTCTGGGACCCGGCCACCCGGTAAGCGACGCCGGATTCATCCCTGACTGCC
>DAOTAI010000054.1:0-17192 GCA_035593865.1 Acidobacteriota bacterium | reverse complement strand
GGAAAGCGCGATGCATCAGGCTGTTGATCAACAGGCCGGAGGTGCGCGCCTTGGTCGCCAAAGAGTACGCGCGCTTCAGCTGACCCAGGATTTGAGGCTCACCGACGACCATTGAGTCGAGGCTGCTGGCAACTCTGAAAACATGGTGCACGGTCTCACGTTCTGAAAAGGTATAAAGATAAGGTTCCAGACAGGGCGCCTGCAGGTTGTGAAAGTCGTAAAGAAAGTCTTTGAACCGGTCTGCTCGAAGGCATCCGTCTTGCGGACGGCCGAGTACCTCGACCCGGTTGCAGGTCGACAGAATGAGGGCCTCCTCGCAACCGAAGTCATTCTTCAGCCTGGAAAGAGCTTCGGGTATGCGGTCTTCAGGGAAGTTAAGGCGTTCCCTCACCTCTATCGGAGCAGTCCTGTGATTAAGGCCAACGAGTACCAGCTTCATTCTCAGTAACAGATTAGAACTTATGAAAGCCTCAGAGAACGCTGGCGCTCAGGAACGTGATAATGACCGAGAGAAAGCCTGCAACATTAATCACAGCGGCGCGTTTCCCTCGCCACCCCGCTGACATCCGCAGAAAAATCAACGTGAGGTAGATGCACCAGGTGAGCAGGGCGGCGATGACTTTTGCGTCGGTATGCCAATCGGTCCATTTCTGCTCAGCCCAGATCATGCCGGCCAGCAGCCCGAGTGTCATGAAAACGAATCCGGAGATCAGAAACTTGTAGAACAGGTTATCGAGCAGATCAAGCGAAGGGAGACGATAGTAAAAAGTCTGCGGTTTCTTGCTTTTCAGTTCACGCTCCTGGAACAGGTACAAAAGGCCTGCCACGAAAGTCACGAAGAACATGCCGTAAGCAAGCGCCAGGCAAAGCACGTGAAAGTACATCCAATGGCTACGCAGTACCTCGGGAATCGGCGATGAACGGACCAGGAAGGTGCCCAGCATCAATACTGCGATCATCGGCAACAGGAAAAGGCCCAAGGCTTGCACGCGGTACCGGACATAAGAGATGAAAAAGCAGAGCGATACCGTCCAGGCAAAGAACGCCAGTGAATCACGGAGGTCGACAAGCGGGCATTGCCCCGTGGCAATCCCGCGTTGGATCAAGAAAGCCGTATGAATACCGAAACCTACGGAGATGGCAATGAGCGCCACCCTGAAAAAGGGTTTCTTCCGATAAATAAAGAAGATCGCACTGGAAATCAGTCCAATGGCATAGGTCGACGTTGCCAGATTGAACAACAGGCCGCTCATTGCTGCGTATTATAGCATTCGCCTTATTCGTCCATCGTCATACCATGGCCGTCAATGCTATGATGTGTCGGTGGAATCACTGGCCAACATCGACTGGGCGCAAGTGCTCATCGCCATGGTTGTTCTCCTTTTCTCTCTGAGCATCCATGAGTCAGCTCATGCATGGACCGCCGAGAGGTTTGGGGATTCGACCGGGCGCTACCTGGGTCGCATCACACTTAATCCAGTAGCTCATATCGATCCCATAGGAACGATCCTTTTCCCTTTGCTGGGGATGATGACTGGCTTCATATTCGGCTGGGCCAAGCCCGTGCCCGTGAATACCGCGAACTTGAGGAATCCGAGGCGGGATCATGTACTGATTGCGGCTGCCGGCCCGGCAAGCAACGTTATGGCGGCAGTCTTTTTTCTGATCGGGCTGAAGTTTCTGGTGGGCTTTTTCGCGGAAGAGATCAACGCCAGTCACACCGTCATTTATCCGCTCTATCTCCTTTGCTCAACGGGGGTAATTTTGAATACCATCCTGGCGGTGTTCAACTTGATTCCGGTGCCTCCGCTGGATGGGAGTTGGGTTCTGGCGGGTTTGCTGCCTTCGCAGTTCGAAGGTCTGTTTGACGCGATCCGGCCCTATAGCTTTATTTTGCTCCTTGTACTGTTGTGGTCCGGTTTTCTTGATCTGATCCTCGGACCGGTTCTCAATTTTGTTGTCATTCTCGCCTCTTGAAGCAGATCCCTATGAAACATCGAGTCTTTAGCGGCATGCGTCCGACTGGGCGACTGCATCTGGGCCATCTCGTCGGCGCGTTGGATAATTGGGTACGGATGCAGGATACGCACGAGTGCATTTTCGGAATAGTCGACTGGCACGCCCTGACTTCGGAGTACCAGGACGTGGAAAAAGTTCACCGGAACGTGGTCGAGATTGCTATCGACTGGTTTGCGGCGGGGCTGGACCCAGAAAAGTCGATCGTGATGATTCAGTCTCAAGTGCCGCAGCATGCCGAGCTCCACTTGCTCTTTTCAATGATTATCCCTGTGCCTTGGCTGGAACGGGTTCCTACCTACAAGGAACAGCAGCAGCAGTTGAAAGACAAAGATCTTTCAACCTACGGTTTCCTTGGCTATCCGCTGCTTCAGGCCGCTGACATTCTGGTTTACAAAGCCGATACCGTTCCGGTCGGTGAGGACCAGGTCTCGCACATCGAGTTGTGTCGCGAGGTCGCGCGTCGCTTCAACAATTTCTACGGGCCCGTCTTCCCGGAGCCGCAGGCCGAGCTGACTAAGGCTCCCAAGCTTCCCGGCACCGACGGCCGGAAGATGAGCAAAAGCTATGGAAACGAAATTCAGTTGTCCGAGGATCCAAACAGTGTCCGGCAAAAGGTGTTGACGATGGTCACCGACCCAGCTCGAGTCCGGCGCAATGATCCAGGCAATCCTGATCTGTGCCCCGTGTTCGACTTGCATCGCGTCTTCTCCGATGAAGAGGCGCAGAAGTGGGCCGCCGAGGGATGCCGGACGGCGGGAATCGGATGTATCGACTGCAAGAAGCGGTTACTTGAAGCCCTGATTCCTGTGATTGAGCCTCTGCATACCAGGCGCATCGCGCTTGAAAAGGACATACCAGGCTTGAAGGAAATCCTGTTTGAAGGCAGCCGGAAGGCGCGGGTCCTAGCCGAACAGACTCTGGATGAGGTTCGTCAGGCAATGAGGATAAAGTACACCCGGTGACGCCTAGTCAAGACTACAAAGTTCAGCTCGAGGTTTTCGAAGGTCCTCTCGACCTGCTGCTCCACCTGATTCGCACCCAGGAAATCGATATTTACGATATTCCTATCGCCCGAATCACGGACCAATACCTCCAGTATCTTCAGATGATGCGTGACCTGAGCATCAACGTGGCCGGCGAATTCCTGGTCATGGCGGCCACCCTAATCTACATCAAGTCGCGTATGCTCCTGCCGGCCGAGCCGGCAGAACCGGGCGAAGAAATCGAAGATCCCCGAAAGGATCTTGTCCAGCAGCTTCTAGAGCACGAGAAGTTCAAAAACGCCGCCCAGTTGCTCTACGCACGCGAGACGGTAGAACTGTCGGTCTGGGGCAGGGGTGAAAATGAGTTTGCTGAGGACGAGCAGGAACTGGTCGCCGCAAGTGTTTTTGATCTGGTCAAGGCTTTCCACATTATTATGGAGCGATATAAGGATCAGATTGTCATCGAGGTGACCCGTGAAAACGTGACGATCGAAGACAAGATCGCAGAGATACGCAAGCTGCTCGCCGTGCGTAAAGACTTCTATTTTTCAATGTTTTTCCAACGGAAACTCCCCAGGTTGCACTTGGTGGTAACGGTTCTCGCTTTGCTCGAGCTGGTTAAGCAACGGGAGATTCGGATTTTTCAAAAAGGCCTTTTCGAAGACATTCGGATTTGCGCATGTTGAAAGACGAATTCGGCAGCCAGATCCTGGCTATCTTGTTTGCCGCGCCAGAGCCAGTGACCCTGGAGCAGCTTGAACAGGTTTACCCGGACGTGCCGCCCGATGAACTCGTAGACCGTGTGGGACGGGTGATGGAGTCCTTCAACGCGATTCAGGGAGCAGTCGAAATCAGGAGCGTAGCGCGCGGTTATCGCCTCACCACACGGCCGGAGCATCACGAAATCGTCCGTTCTTATTTGAAGACCCGTCCCTCTGCCAGACTTTCTCTTGCCGCACTTGAGACGCTGGCCGTGATCGCCTATAAACAGCCCATCACCCTGCCTGAAATCATGGAGATTCGAGGGATCAAAGGGACCAGCACGATCCGGACTCTGCTTGAGAAAAAACTGATTCAGACAAAAGGCCGGAAGAAAGTGGTGGGACGTCCGATCCTGTACGGCACCACCAAGGAGTTCCTTGTGCATTTCGGGCTTAACGACCTTTCAGAACTGCCTACGCTGACCGAGTTGGAAGAGCTTCTGGGGCAGGATGTGCTGGCGAAAGGCGATGAGGCAAAGGCGTGAAAGAGAGGGTGCCTCGCCCCGCTGAGACGGTGTAGCTTTCGGGATTTTTGCAATTGGCTCTTAGGTCTTGGCCTTTCAGGCCAGAGTCCAACCTCCTCGGCTCTTTGTCTGCTGCTGTCGGTTCGGTGCTGGCAAGGTATACTGTTGTGAATGAACGAGCGGCTTCAAAAGATCATAGCCCGTGCCGGGATTGTGTCGAGGCGGCGGGCCGAATCACTGATTCTGGAAGGGGCTGTGACCGTAAACGGTCGGGTCGTTCGGGAGTTGGGAACCCGCGCCGATCCCGCGCGCGATCACATCAAGGTTAACGGCAAACTCATTCGGCCTGAGCCCTTGGAATACTACATGATCAACAAGCCGCGCGGAGTACTCAGTTCTGTTAGCGACCCGGAGGGCCGGCGAGTGATCACCGATCTAGTCCCGTCTTCTGCTCGTCTATATCCGGCGGGCCGGCTTGATTACAACAGTGAAGGGCTTATCATTCTGACCAACGACGGGGAGTTGGCCCGATCGATCACCAGAGCTGGAAAGCTGGCGAAAGTGTACCAGATCAAAGTTCAAGGCGTGCCCGACGATGAGAAGCTCGAACGGCTGAGAAAAGGCGTCAGGATTGACGGCGTTTGGATGCAGCTTCCCGGATCATGCCGCTGGAAAAAGGTAACAATTCCTGGGCGCCGGTCGCCCCAGAACAACACATCGGACCAGGGACGGATCATGCCGCTGGAAAAAGGTAACAATTCCTGGTGGAAGGTAGAACTGCTTGAGGGCAAGAACCGTCAACTGCGGCGGATGTTCGAGCGCATCGGGCATCCGGTCTTGAAGCTGAGAAGGATCGCGATTGGTAAGTTGAAGCTTGGCAAGCTCCCAGCGGGCGCTTACCGGGAACTGACCGAGGAAGAGGTGCGTCTGCTAAAGGGAGGAAAGGAATAACAGATGTTCACGGGTATCGTCAGGGAAACAGGAGAGGTCGTAAGAAAGGATCAGACTGAAGCGGGAGCGAGATTCACAATCCGCTGCCACGAAGTCGCACGCGATCTCGACATCGGCCACAGCATCAGTGTGGACGGAGTTTGTCTGACCGTAACCGAAAAAGGATCAGACTCGTTCACCGTTTTTGCCGTACCTGAGACGTTACGGCTGACCAACCTCGGTCGCAAGTCGGCCGGCGACCTGGTGAATCTGGAACCTGCCGCTCGCCTGACCGACTTCCTGGGCGGTCACCTGGTCCAGGGCCATATCGACGGAACTGGAGAGGTTACGTCGATTTGCCGGGAGGGAGATTCCCGCGTCTTCCGGTTCAAAGCGCCCGCTTCGGTACTTCACTACTGCACTATGAAGGGCAGCATCGCCGTCAACGGAGTAAGTCTGACCATCTCGGGCCTCGGCTCAGACTACTTCGAGGTCACCATCATTCCTCATACGGACGAGGTCACGAATTTTGGCAAGCTTCAGGTGGGAGACCTGGTCAACCTCGAAGCAGATGTGATCAGCAAGTATGTCGAATCTCATGTGAAGCGGGTTCTGGGCGGGGCCGCGACGTTGCTTTTCTTCGGTGCATTGGTGTTTGGCGGTTCACTTCCGGCACCGGCACAGACTGTCCTCGTTTTTGAAAGTGAAGTGGCGAACAAGCAGACGCCGATGGTTCTCCGAGTCGCGCGTTTTAGACCCGACATTTTCGTGGAGTGGGAATCGGTTAATCACCAGGGTACTTTTCACTTGTACAAGGAGGCTGTGACGGATGCTCGAAAGTTCGTGCTGGAAAGCCTCTTTGATGCGGGTGTGGACTCAGAATCTGAGGATGCCATGACCGTTTGGCTTTCCGAACGAATGTACAAGGATTTGCGTGAGAAAGGACAGGCGCGAATCGAACTGAACAATCTGCCCCTGAAAATGAAAATGACGGGAACCGGCACGTTCACTGTACTAGTTGACAAGAAGAAGAGAGAGATTCCGGTTATCATGGTGGAGGACGACCGGAAAAATACCTGGGTTATTCATGACGACCCAGAAAACCCCATCATGGTTGAATACAGGACGCCTCGTTATCGACGGTTTCTGAAGTCGATAAATACCGTGTCCTGGCCGGGGTTGCGATGGATCAAACAGGCGCCGCCGATCAAGTAGGATCGAGGAAGCACCTGTGAACAGCGAGGTTTCGATACATTCGTCGAAAGACGCTAACACGCCAATCGCTCAACGGCCCCTGGATCGCGGCTGATGAAAGGCGGCTATAATAGACCCTTGTCCCAATGAGCACCGACACTATCGAATCAGCATTACAAGATATCCGTGACGGCAAGATAATCATCGTCGTTGATGAGGAGGACCGTGAGAACGAGGGTGATCTGACGATGGCGGCGGAAAAGGTGACGCCCGAAGCCATCAACTTCATGGCCAAACACGGACGCGGCCTGATTTGTCTTCCCATGACCGCGGAACGGCTCGAAGAACTGAAGATTCCCTTGATGGTTCACGACAACGAGTCGAAATACGGAACGGCCTTCTGCGTTAGCATTGAAGCGCGCCGCAACGTCTCGACCGGTATCTCGGCCGCGGATCGGGCAAACACTATACTGACGGCGATCCATCCGAATACCCGGCCGGAAGATTTAATCCGGCCCGGCCATGTATTTCCCCTGAGGGCTCGCCGGGGAGGCGTGTTGGAGCGAGCCGGGCAGACTGAGGCGGCGGTCGATCTCGCGCGAATTGCGGGACTCAGGCCTGCGGGCGTTATTTGCGAAATCATGAACGAGGACGGGACGATGGCCCGGCTTCCTGAGCTGAGAGTGTTTGCCCGCAAGCATGGCTTAAAGATCATATCCGTGGTTGACTTGATCAAGTTCCGGCTCGCGACCGAAAAGTTGGTCAGTCGGGTTGAATCCCTGCCGTTTGAGAGCGAGTTCGGCGATTTTGATCTCCAGGTTTATGAGGATCAGATACACCGCAACCACCATCTCGTTTTTGTCAAGGGTCGGATTGATGGAGCCGATCCGGTCTTGGTCCGAGTGCAGGCGGAGTCCGTACTGGCTGATGTATTCCACGGGTGCCACAGCAAAGCCGGGAGAGAGCTGAGAAGCTCTCTGGAATGTATTGAGCGAACAGGGCGCGGTATTCTCGTCTACCTGACCCTTGACAGTGTTAACTGGAAGAAGGCACTGCAGCAGGAGTTGCGGATGTGCCGGCGGGACCCCGAATTCGTCGCGGGCCAGGAGAGCTTCCGGAGCTACGGTATCGGTGCACAGATTCTGGCCGATCTTGGGCTCCGAGATATCCGGCTTCTTACAAATCACCCGAAGAAAATGGTCGGACTGGAGGGATTTGGACTGAACGTGGTGGAGTATGTGCCGATAGGATCGGCGGATTAAATCTTCTTGCAGGATTGACAGGAGCGTCCGCAGGGACTCCGACGATCCTGTCGAAGATTAAAATCAGTCAGCTTTTTGGGCCAGATATCCTTCCCGGTGCGAAACCTTCAGTTTGTCGTTCTTGCCGTCACCATCGACATCCGCTTCGACTTCCACTTTGATCTTCCGAAACTTGCCGTCCATCTTGGTGTTGGTCGGGATGTACGAGAGCGAGTATTGATGGCGAAGCAAGGCCGAGATGGTTTGGAAGATTGACGGGAATTCGCTCACAAACCGGGGGAAAAAGGCGGCGCCGCCTGTGGATTTGGCGAACTGCTTGAGCGTTGCGTCGGCCTGATAGAGGTCCATTCTTGAAGTAGCCGCCAGGTAGCCTTCATATCGCGCCCGGAAATTACCGCCTGTACTCACCGCATAAATGACTGCGTTGGTGTTCTGTACTCGCTTGAGGGTTTCTCCGAGGTTCTTCTTGCTGAAAGTGTCGATGCCGGAGGCGACCAGAACGATCGCCACTTTACTGTCGATTTCTTGTACGCGGTCCAAAACATCCCAGACCGTGTCGTACATATTGCTTTCGCTGAACGCAGGGAAGTTCAGGCGACGAAGTGCATTATAGACCTCCATCTTGTTTTGTGTGAAATCGACCAGTATCTCTGGCCGCATATCGTAGGCCACGACCGCGACCCAGTCGTCTTTACGCATCTGGTCCACGAAGGTATAGGAGGCCATCAGAACGTCGTAGAGGAAGTTCCACGGAACCGCATTGCTGTACTCGGTAATAAGGACAACCGTCATCGGGGCTTCGATGGAGGTGAAGTTGGTGATCTCTTGCTGGACCTTGTCCTCGTAAATCTTGAAGTGTTCCTTTTTCAGGCCCTGGATGAGATCGCCGTTCTTGTTCTGAACCGTGACGTCCACCCGAACCTGGTTGACCGCCACACTGATCCCAGTCCGTCCCTGAGGTTTCGGTTGCTCTTCTTCAATCTTTTTGTCCTGTTCCCTTTGGGCTTGTACCGCAGTCAATTCAGGCAATCCCAAAAGGACAGCCAGAATAAGAGCAACGACTAGGACGATTACTTTTTTCATTGCGAGGTACGCTCCAAAACTAATAGTAGCACAGCAGTGCCTGATCCCGCGTTACGAAAGGAAATGCGCCCGATGCGCGCAGGTCCGCGCAGAAACCCGAGCCCCCGTCCGCGCGACTGATCCGCTTCCATGCCTGCCTATATGGGTGCCTATCTGGGGACGCTGGTTATTTTGTTGAGGATGGAAGTATCGATAGATCAGTTATTTGGGGGAATAATTTCGTTCACGTACGGACCAAAAAACCCATGCCCGAGCAGCGCTTGAACCCCTCGATCGACTCTGTTGGTGTCGCCTTCTTGTTTCTCTTTTTTGACGCGAGAACATGGGAGAACATGGGTGGGAAAACATGAAGAAAACATGGGGACGCTGGTTATTTATTACGACTGGAAGTCTTGCATAGTCAGTCATTTGTAGGAACAACTACGTTCTACAAGGTTGCTAAAAAAACACCTGCCTGAGGCAGCTTGAACCCCTCGGTGGAGCGGACGTTAGAGGTTCGGGTACCGACCAGCAGAAATGATTATCAGAGAGACCTACGCAAGGAAAGGGTCGTCGAGTTTCTAGCGGGTGTGGAACCGGATCCGGCACTGTTTCGGGCTCCGTTAATCCAGCCTGATTTCTCCGTTAAAGATCTGCGCAAGGCCCCGAGTAGACAAGGGACGAACCCCAAAGAGCGTAACCCCTGTGCTAGAATCTCTGTCATGGATTTGGTGGCAAAAGAGCGCGCTCTGACTGAATTTATCGGGCGCTTTCAAAGCGCGATAGTGGCCTTTAGCGGGGGAGTTGACAGCTCGTACCTGGCCTATATCGCTAACCAAGTGCTAGGTGATCGCGCACGCGTTGTTACCGGCATGTCTCCGTCCGTTTCCCAGAGACAGAGGGATCTGGTCAAGCAGTTCGTAGAGCAGTACCGACTCAACCATTACCTGATCGACACCCGGGAAATGGACAATCCGAGTTACACGGCCAATCCCTCTAATCGCTGCTATTTCTGCAAGAGCGAACTGTTCTCCTATCTGACCCGGCTCTCGGAAGAGTGGGGTGTGGAGGCTGTGTTCGACGGCAGTAACCTGGATGACGTCGGTGATTATCGCCCGGGCCGGCAGGCGGCTAGCGAGAAGAAGATCATCAGCCCCTTTATAGAAGTCGGCCTTCGAAAGAACGATATCCGGGAGCTGTCAAAAAATGCGGGCCTACCTACTTGGGATATGCCGGCCATGCCCTGTCTGTCATCGCGTTTTCCCTATGGGGTCGAAATCACGGAGGAGAAACTCAGGCAGGTTGATCGGGCCGAAACCATACTTCGCGAAATGGGGTTCAGGAACTTTCGCGTGCGTCATCATGAGACGCTTGCCCGCATAGAAATTGCCCGTGATGAGATGCCGGGACTTCTCGACATGAACCTGCTTAGTGTCATCGACAGTGAATTCAAAAAGATCGGTTACCACTATGTGACACTGGATTTGCAGGGTTTTCGCTCCGGTTCCCTGAACGAGCTATTGCAGTTGTCCTCGAGGGCCGAGTAACGCGCCTACGGTCTTAATGAAGTACACCATTCTTCTCGTCTTATTCACTGCTTTGGTCCTCGGTTATCAGGTTTACGCTCAAGGCGACGTTTATCTACCGCAAGTAGCAGACGGCCGCGGCGGTGGGTTGATCATCAAGACGACCTTTGTCCTGTTTAACCCCAATCAGGAACCGGCCGGGATTGAGATAGTCCTGACCGACGACGCGGGAAATCCGCTTTCGCTAACGATTGACGGGTTGGGAACGGATTCAGTCTTTGCCATATCGCTTGGTCCCGGTGAAACACGTTTTCTTGAGTCGGCAGCTGATGGGTCTCTTAAAATCGGCGCAGCGCGGGTCGACACCAGCCGTGCGGTTGGTGTTTCGGCTCTTTTCACTATCATGAACAGCGCCGGTGGATTTCTGACCGAGGCCGGAGTGGGATCGGCATTGCCGCTTCAGCGTTTCGTTATCCCAGTCGATACGACCGACAGGTTCGATACCGGGCTGGCTCTTCAGAATGTAGCTCTGACGGATGCTCAGGTGGTTTTCCGGTTGAGAAACGAAGCGGGAACGGCTGGCCCGGAAACGGAGCGTATTCTCGAGGCTTTGGCTCATCAGGCGCTCTATATCACAGAGCTTTTTGAGGGACTCGGGCAGTTCCGGGGAACCTTGGAGGTCGAAAGCACTCGTCCACTTGCCGCCATTGTTTTGCGGCAGAACCTTTCCACTTTCACTTCAACGACCTTGCCCGTTACGCCGTTCAACTCGCAGCAGTTAGAGTTTCATTTACCGCAAGTGGCCAACGGAACGTACGAGGGCGGCTCCGTACGTACTAGTTTCATCCTCTATAACTTCTCTGGAAGTGCTGCGTTGACGGAGGTGACACTGACGCAAAAGGGAGGCGGCGCGTTTCCCGTATCGATCATTGGCGGCGTTCAGAATAGTGCTTCATTTCAAGTCAACCTGGCCCCTGGCGCCTCGGCATTCCTTCAAACAACTGGCGCGGGGACGTTGACGGCAGGCGCCGCGCGGGTGACGTCAAATATTCCCATAGGGGTCGCTTCGATTTTCACGCTTTACGACGGTCAGGGGAAGTTCCAGACGGAAGCCGGGGTAGGGAATTCGCCGGCGCTTTCGAGTTTCACGATTCCTGTTGATACTCGGGCGGCCTTCGATACCGGTGTGGCAATCTTCAATCCAGGGAGCATTGATTCTCACGTTACTGTTCGGCTTCTGGACGAGAATGGGACGCGGTTGCAGCAGCAACAGTTGTCTCTCCCCCCGGGCGGACACGACGCTTTGCTGGTTAGAAGCGTCTTTCCGGGAACCAATCTTCCAAGCAGTCTCTCCATCACGGCTACAGTTCCGTTATCCGCTCTCACCCTGAGATTGAACTTGTCTCCTTTGTCTTATACGACTTTACCCAGGGCGCCTCAGGCGTTTGCCGGAGTCACGCCGAACCCCGCGCTGGTTAAGAAGATACTGACCGGTGTCTCGATTGATTCGGCCCTTACCTTAACGACCGAGCTGCCTTCGGGATACGGTTTGAAAGGTGCCGTGAAAGGCGATGTTGGTGCCCTCGTGGCTGTAAGTGCGCAGGACGAGGAGGGCAACGTCTACCAGGCCTCGGTTGATGCTCAAAGGCGCCGTTACTCTGTCGCTGTTCCCGCCGGAGTCTATTCGCTCAAGGTTGTTTACAAGCCTGCTTTGGCGACCTTCCAAGGGGCTCCCACTCTGGTTTTCGACGCCTCCTCCCCAGTCTCTGTCCAGTCTGATACGAACGCGGATATCGAGATTCCAAAAGTAGCGGTTTTTCAGGTTTCGGGCGTTGTCTCAGGTCTCAGCAACCAGACGGGTTCCGCCATGGTTCGTTTTACAGGGGTTGAGGGCAGGAGCGGGGGAGAAGCGTTTGTCTCGATGGACAACAGCTTTTCGGCCAGTCTCCCCTCCGGATCTTATGTGGTCAGCCTGGCAATCAGTTTGTTCGGCAATTACGGAAGGAACCGGCTCGCCTTCTATGATATCGGGCGCCTCACGGTGTCGGGTGCGGACACTCAAGTGAATGTCGAGCTCCCGGCTGCGTTTTCGGTTTTGGGTAAGGTCCAGATTACCGGAATGGAGTCGATAGCAAGCGAATCCTTTGTGTCGGTAGTGGACAAGGCTGCCTCATTTCGCGAGGCTGGTACCTTCTTGCCGGACGGTTGGACCAGCTCTCTTGCCATCAGTGAATCCGGCGACTACCAGGGAATACTGCCGACCGGACGTGAATTGGAAGTCAAAGTGATTGTTCAGCTTGACGGGCTGGAACCTTCACACCTCCTCTTCCCGGTAATTGCGCGGAACATCACGCTTTCCGATAACACCCGTGCGGATTTCACCCTTTCGGCACCGCCCACATTGATCCCGATAACGGGGACTGTGCGATCCCCGGAGGGAAGCCCGGTGAATGACGTGGTGGTGAGTGCGTTTTCAGAGAGTATAACGGCGGTTGATCAAGCTGGAGCCCTGGTGAGCGGAAGAACGAATGCGCTTGGTCAGTTCACGCTAATGGTACCGGCTGGTTCGAACTACACTATCACCTTCTCGCCTCCCGCCCCGTGATTGTTCCGTCGGCACCGCTTTAATTCCTCGGGAAAGGAGAGATTTCCGGATGGCGGTGGGGCTCAGCGGTGAAAATCAGGGCGCGCGCTTCTTGTTCAGTCAGCGGGGCCGCCTGCCGGAGCCTGGAAGAGACTTCTTCCAGATAGCCTCGGATGATGTAGAAGTTGCCAAGATCAAAGAATTGATCGATTGACGACATCAATTCCATAGCCTGGTAAAATTCCAGAGAACTGTCTAATAGACCCTGAGACTGCACTAGATCCCAGAAATCACGCTTGGCAATGAGGAGGGCATAATTGATCTCGCAGAGCGGAAAGCCTTCCAGATATCTGTCCCGACCGAGGTCCGCAAAGAATTTGCTCAGATCGTCCCGGGTGAAGTTGTGTTCCAGCCACTTGGCCAGAGCCTCAAATACCCTGGCATGGCGGCGGGCGAGATCGTCAAGCGAAAGCCGGTGATAGCTCACCGTGACCTCTGACTGCTTGATATGCTGACACCAGCGGGTTGTCAAGCGTTCGGGCTGGTGTTCTATGAGGTCCAGGATTCGACGGTAGATCATCTCGTACCCTCCTGTCAGTACGGTTGGTAGCGTCTATGTTATACCAACAGGAGGCGTGATGGGACGAAACAGAGAGCCGAAAGAGTCCGGTACTATTTGAAAACAGGTGGTCTTACGCGACTTCGAAAATTTCGTCGTCTAGATCGCGAAAGCCCTGTTTCTTTCCTCTGCGAGTGATTGCCTTGTAAAAGTGAGGGTGTTGAGCTTTTCGGGCGTCGTAAATCTCGCGACGGCAACGTCCGCAGCTATCCACGTGAAGGAGAAACTCCAGTTGCTCTTCCAACTCCAAATCTTCTGCCAGATATCCAAAAAGCAAGTCTCGGTTGCACTGTTCGGACATAAACGACCCCTCCGATTCTTAGGAGATTTTAGGGGGTTGCAACTCGAAGAAAAATCGGTGCAAACCGCAATTTTCTATAAGTTTTTGTCTCGAGGGTTTGTCAGATTTTGCGCAGATAAATGGGTGAGATCGTATTCTACGGTTTTCGCTTGTTTCTCTCGGGATAATCCTCAGAGGAAGCCGGGTCGAGCTCCCACCGTTCCTCGTCGCGTTCCTGGATCTTCTCTGAACCGCGCAGCGGTTCGGTGTCCTGGTAGGTCACACCCAAAGCTTCTCCTAACTCTTCAACTATATCCTGATCAGGAGTCGGGTTATCTCCGCCGACCACCTCTTCGCCGGTGTCGGCTTGCTGCCAGTTCGCGTCCACGTCACCTCCTGACAGCTTCGGACTTTTTGACGTGTGCTTCTTAAGCTCTTGGGCCCAGCGACGGGATGAATATTCCTTTTTCTGTTCGTCAGTAAAATCATCCATTATTTCTTCGTCAAGCGGTGCGCTCGACGACTCATGAATGACCACTGCCGGGTCTTTCCGATCTTCTTTCTTGGCCATAGTTCAGTCTAACAGTGCAGGGAAGTGACCTGAAGAGAAGCGAGTTTGTCTGATCTGTGTCGCTTAGCTCTCTTGGTGTACTATCAATTGTTTATACAGGAGGAACTGAGTGAAAGCGCTGGTTAAGAAATATCCAACTGAGGGACTGTGGCTGGAGGATGTCCCAGAACCGAAGATCGGGATTGATGACGTCTTGATCAAGATCAAGAGAGCTTCGATTTGCGGAACAGACGTACACATTTACAACTGGGATGAATGGGCCCAGAAGTCGATACCCGTACCGCTCGTAATAGGACATGAATTCGTCGGGGTGATTGAAGAAGTGGGAAGCAACGTCAAAGATTTCCACCCGGGCGATATCGTGAGTGGTGAAGGCCACCTGGTGTGTGGGCGTTGTCGCAACTGCCTTGCCGGCCGGCGTCATTTGTGCAAGGACACGAGCGGCGTGGGAGTGAACCGTCCGGGAGGGTTTGCGGAGTACCTGTCAATACCTGTCACAAATGTTTGGCTGGCCGACCCGCGCATCCCTTTGGACGTGATTTCGTGTTTCGATCCACTGGGAAACGCCACGCACACCGCGCTCTCATTTGACCTTCTTGGTGAGGATGTGCTGATCACCGGCGCCGGGCCCATTGGTGTCATGGCAACAGCTATCGCGAAACACGCGGGTGCGAGGTGGGTGGTGGTGACCGATGTTAATCCCTACCGGCTCGAACTTGCGCGTAAGATGGGCGCGACGCTAGCGCTCGACGTCCGGACCGAAAGTA
Organism: Acidobacteriota bacterium; assembly: GCA_035593865.1. Lineage (GTDB taxonomy): Bacteria > Acidobacteriota > UBA6911 > RPQK01 > RPQK01 > RPQK01. The sequence continues at coordinate 2,170 of DAOTAI010000054.1, read as the reverse complement.
TCGCCGACGCTCAGAAGAAACTTGGCATGAAAGAGGGGTTTGATGTCGGATTGGAGATGTCAGGCTCGGCGGATGCGTTCAACGATATGCTGGCCAATATGTGTCACGGCGGGAAAATCGCCCTGCTTGGTATCCTTCCGTCAAAGACTGTCATCGACTGGAATCTGGTGATCTTTAACGGTTTGATCATCAAGGGGATCTATGGGCGCGAAATGTACGAAACCTGGTACAAGATGACCTCGATGATCCAGACCGGCCTCGACATCTCGCCGGTGATCACACATCGCTTTCACTATACCGAATACCAGAAGGCCTTCGAAGTTATGCGATCCGGTCAATCGGGGAAAGTGGTGATGTACTGGGAGGATTGACCGCTATCTCACATTCCACGCGATATGTGGAGAAACAGTGGAAAATGATGGGGAGATGCAGCTCTGACGGTTACCAGACCGGATTGCACACTCTTTAGGCACTTCGTCCTACGACGGATCGCGGAGACCCCTTACAGTCGGGTCAGCCTCGACTTCCGGCGATGAAATTCTCGAGTTGCGTAATCAGGTAATCCTGTTCTGACAACAATTCTTTTACTACATCCCCAATTGAAATGATGCCGACAAGTCGTCCGCCTTCCTGAACAGGAAGGTGCCTGAAGCGGCCCTGGGTCATTACTGCCATACATTCCTTGACGGTGTGGTCAGGTGTCACCGAGTAAACTTCTTCGGTCATGATATCCCGCACTGGAGTATCGCGTGAAAATTTCCCCATCAGAACGATTTTCCTGGCATAGTCGCGTTCGGAGAAGACGCCAGCCATTCGGTCTTGATCCATTACGATCAATGCTCCAACGTTCTTATCGGCCATCAATCGCAAAGCATCATAGACGGAACTGTCGGGGGATACTGTCCAGACGTCCCTACCCTTTCTATCCAGAAGTTGTCTGACGGTCTTCATTTGCCTCGCTCCTTGAACCTCTCTGAGAAGAATATAAAAGATCCGGCAAACAGTGGCAAACCTCGTCTTCACTGTGTGAGCAAATGAGTCCCAAGGTTTGCAGGGCGCCGGTGTGTCGGTAATAAGAAGGGTCCACGAGACCGCGGGAGTGAGATTCCTTTCTGCCCTCTGGTGCTAAAGGTTTCTGCCAATAGATGACCTTCACCGTTTCCAGTGCTATGCTTCGGGTCGATGGCCTTCAGGTTTGCGCTCGTCATCTGGGCGGTTGCCGCTGTGTTAGCTCCGGTTGCTCTGGTACCCGAGCTGTCGCAAGCCAGAGAGCATTTCCAGTCTCGTCGATTCGAAGAGGCTGCCGCACAGCTGCGTACGATACTGGTTGCGGCACCGGATAACCTGCCCGCACGCTATCTCCTGGTCCACACGCTGATTGAGGCCAATCAACCCGAATTAGCGCTGCGGGAAGCTGAAGCTGCCGTGGAGCAGGCTCGATCTGAAAGCCTGTCCCATGTTTCTTTGGGTGATGCGCGCTTTCGCCTTGGGGATTTTGAAGGAGCCTTTGCTACTTACTCTGAAGCAGTCCGTTTGAACGCTCTTGAGCCGCGGGCCGCGCTCGGGCTTGGACGTATCCTCTTTTCCGATTTTCGCTTCAAAAGTGCAAAAGAGCAGTTCCAGAGGGCGTTTAGCCTTGATGAGCAGGACCCGGATATCGCGTTGGCTGTGTCATCCGTCTTGCCTTGGTCAAAAGCTCGGCTGGACTTAGAGGATCAATTTGTCGCCGGGGCGACGTACCGAGACCCTGAGGAACTCGAGGGGACTAGGGCTTTCATCTCGCTGTTCCGCAGAAAAGCGGGGTCACGTCCGTTCGCCTTTGAGAGTCAGCCTGAGAACCTGCAATTGGAGTTGGAATCGGTTCCTCCTTACTCGATGATTCCGACGGGATTTCTGTTGCCGGTGAGTATCAACCGAGGAGAGCCTCGGAAATTGCTGGTTGACACCGCAGCTCACGGGATTGTCATTTCTTCACGCTTCGCCGGTCTGGATTCGATTCAGTCCTTCGTGCCCTACCGACTGGGCGGACTGGGGGATCAGGGAAGAACACCTGCATCTCTCGGCTGGGCGGACACGATCGGCATCGGGGAAATCGCTTTACGAGATTGCCCAATCATCATTACCGACAAGCCAGTGGGGCAGATGTGGCAAGGAATTATCGGAACCGATG
>DAOTAI010000053.1:0-17198 GCA_035593865.1 Acidobacteriota bacterium | reverse complement strand
TCCTTTCGCCGCGCTCGCCTACGCGGGCTTGTACTTGTGGGAGCGACTCGACGCTACGGAAGGGAGTACCAAACCGAAGCTTCGATACTTGTTCCTAGTGGGTGTCTTGATAGGGTTGGACTACCTGATTTCCGCTCGCGGCGTCACACTCTGGGCGGCCGCCTCGGCTTTGTTGATCATACAGAAAGACTGGCATCGCGCTTTAGCACTCTGTGCCGGGTTCGTTATCTTTACAGTGCCTTGGGTGCTCTGGCAGATCATCAACTCGCCCCCCTCTGACCCAGCCTACTGGTATTACTCTAAGGTTAGTTACCAGACTTGGCATGTCTTCTGCGCTCATTCGTTTCATGAGGCCGCCGTGATCGTGCTAGTCAACGCATCAAGCTGGTTTGCTTTGCCTCAGCTCATCTGGGGATTTGCGCTGAACCCACGTCTGGTGACGGCAACAGCTTGGTGTCTGTGCGTGATCCTATTCGCAATTTCTACATGGAGACTGGGACAGGACACGGTCATCTCTTCGCGTCACGGCTCGCCGAGTCTCTTAGGTGAAGAGCCTGAGAACTGGCCCGCTACCTTGGAGTTGATGGACTGGATAAAGCGTGAAACTCCGAAAGATGGGGTTATAGGCTCGATTCTAGATCCGATCGTCTACCTGTACTCCGATCGAAAAGCAATTCGACCTTTTCAGACGCGCCCCTTCCAGCTTTGTTATGAAAGAGGGGAACGTACAGCTCCGCTTGGCAGCGTCGAAGAATTCCGCTCGCACCTGCTTGCACACCGCATATCCTATCTCTATCTCAGCCCGACCCTGCTGTTTGAGGAACGTCGTCATTTCTTCAGGCTCATTGCCGAGATCTCAAAGGCCTATCCAGGGATCTTTAGAATAGCTAAACAGACCGCGGATGGCCGTTACATGATCCTGCAAGTCGAGCTCGCACGGCTTTCAAGTAGCCAGACAAGCCTCGGCGCTCCAGAGTAAGAACCATCTGTTCGCGGTGGAAATTTCAACGATGAACCTGTACGATGTTGATCTGTGTTGCCCACCCTTTCAGTCTTCGCTCGAAAGCCGCTGGTCGGGTGTAAAACAACATCGTCGAAGCGCCGCCAGGCGCCGCTACCATCACATATTCTTCTGACCGCCTGCGTGCTATAATCGGCCCCGTTTCACTCCATGACTAGGCTGCTCATCATCCTCGAGATGATCAAGTTCGAGCACAGCGTCTTTGCCTTACCATTCGCTTTCCTTGGAGCTTGCCTGGCGGCCGGCGGCGTTCCCACCGCCAGAACCATTCTCTGGATAGTTATTGCGATGGTCTCTGCACGAAGTGCAGCCATGGGTTTCAACCGTTTAGTCGATGAGAAGTACGACCGGCAGAACCCGCGGACGGCCAATCGCGCCTTGCCTCGCGGCCTTCTTTCAAGGGGATTCGTAGGGGGGTTCGTGGGCATCTCGGCGCTGCTTTTCGTGTTCTCGGCCTGGATGCTCAACATGCTCGCATTTCTCCTGTCCCCTTTGGCCCTTCTCATCGTGCTAGGTTACAGCTACACCAAGCGCTTCACGTCGTTGTCGCATGTGCTCCTGGGACTCTCACTGGCGATCGCTCCCCTGGGGGGCTGGGTCGCGGTCCGCGCGACTCTGAATGTTGAGCCGCTTTACCTCGCGGCCGCCGTGCTTTTCTGGGTGGCCGGTTTCGACATCATCTATGCCTGTCAGGATGTGGAGTTCGACCGATCCGCCGGACTGCATTCAATACCCGGCAGGCTCGGAATCCAGCGTTCTCTTCAAATTTCAGCCGTTTTTCACGTGCTGATGGTTGCGTTTCTGGCTTGGAGTTTCTGGCTTTTTCGCCTCTCGGCCTTCAGCTGGCTGGGTCTGGCATTGGTCGTCGCTGCTCTCGTCTATCAGCACACCCTGGTGAAAGCCGATGACCTCAGCCGGGTTAATGCCGCTTTCTTCACAGTAAACGGAATAATCAGTGTTATCCTCTTTCTCTTTGTTGGAGCTGATTTATGCCTTTTCGTTTAGGCGAGATACTTATCAAGAGAGGTTTGCTCAAGCAGGAACAGCTGCACCAGGCAATCAGGTACCAGAAGGAGCATGGAGGAAAACTCGCCAACATTCTTGTCGATCTCAACTTCGTCAATGATGAGTCCGTAGCGAAGATTCTCAGCCAACTTTACGATGTGCCCTATGTGGCCTTGACAGAGGTCGAGATCGACCCGGACGTCGTCCGCCTGATACCGATCGAAACCGCCATTCGCTATCAGGTGCTCCCCTTACACCGCTCTGGGACGGTTTTAACCATTGCCGTATCTGACCCGACGATTGTCACGGTTTTGGATGAAATCAAGTTCCGAACCGGTTACCACGTTGAACCGGTCGTCGCGACCCAGAGCGCCATCAAGGAGGCAATAGAAAAGCACTACGGGACGGAACAGACTCTAGCCCTCAAGAAGGTTTATGACGAACTGACTGCGGAGGGAGAGTACGAGCTTAGTCTGGCGGCTGAGGAAACCGAGATGGATCTGGCCGAGCTGCAGAAGAGCAGTTCGGAAGCGCCAATTATCCGACTGGTCAATTTGATCCTTGCCGACGCCATTCGCAAAGGTGCCAGCGATATCCATATCGAGCCGTTCGAGCGAGAGATGCGAGTTCGCTACCGTATCGACGGAGTCCTCTTTCAGATGATGACGCCGCCTAACAAATTTCGGGATGCGTTGACCTCTCGCATCAAAATCCTGGCGCGTCTGGATATCGCGGAGCGTCGTATTCCGCAAGACGGCCGCATCAAGATCCGCATCAACGATAACGGCAAGCGCAAAGAAATTGACTTCCGAGTCTCGACCCTGCCGACTCTGTTCGGTGAAAAGATCGTTCTGCGTATCCTGGACAAGGCCAAACTGCCGCTTGACTTAACCATGCTGGGATTCGAACCGGAATCGCTCGCCAAGTTCGAATGGGCCGTCAAGCAACCTTATGGAATGATCCTGGTAACCGGGCCGACCGGCAGCGGGAAGACCAGCTCGCTATACACGGTTCTCAATAAACTGAACACTGAACAAGTCAATATCATGACGGCGGAGGATCCGGTTGAATACAATTTTATGGGTATCAACCAGGTCCAGACCAAGGAGCAGATCGGCCTAACCTTCGCAGCCGCTTTACGGGCGTTCCTTCGGCAGGATCCGAACATCATCATGGTCGGCGAGATTCGCGACTTGGAGACAGCGGAGATTGCAGTCAAAGCCGCCCTTACCGGTCACCTTGTACTCAGCACGCTGCACACCAACGATGCTCCTTCGAGCATTGATCGGTTGTTGAACATGGGAATTGAGCCATTCCTGGTCTCCACCTCAGTTAACTTGATCTGTGCTCAAAGACTCGTCCGCCGAATCTGCAAGGAGTGCAAGCAGGCAGTTGACACCCCACGCGAGGCACTAGTGGAGCTGGGCTTTCCAGCGAACATAGCAAAAGACCTTGTCATCTATCAGGGAGCGGGATGCTCAAAATGCAATGACAGCGGATACAAAGGCCGGATCGGACTGTTTGAGGTCATGCAGGTAACACCGGCCATTCAGGACCTGATTTTGAAGGGGGGGCGCGGTGCCGTTATTCGCGAAAAGGCGCGGGAGGAGGGTATGATTACCCTTCGAGAGAGCGGGCTGGAAAAGATCCGCTCCGGGCTGACGACGATCGAGGAAGTTCTTAGAGAGACGGCGCTTTATTAGGAACGCACCATCAGTGACAACAGTCACCCGAGTTCTGGAGCAGCACAACTAGAATCGACCCGATGGAAACTACCCCGCTTTCGCTTACCGAGCTCTTGCACAAAGTGGCAGACATGCAGGGCAGCGACCTGCACTTAAGCGCTGGGTCGCCGCCACGAATCCGGGTTCACGGCGAGATGCTGGCTTTGAATATGCCTGTTCTGAAGGCGCCCGAGACGAAACGGCTGGCCTACAGCGTCATGACCGATGAACAGAAGTTTCGCTATGAACAGAACCTGGAACTTGACTTCAGTTTTGGAGTCAAGGGTCTGGCGAGGTTTCGTGCGAACGTTTTCACCCAAAAAGGGGCGGTTTCAGCCGTTTTCCGTATTATTCCATTCACTATACCCAGTTTCGAAGAGCTGAACGTGCCGCCGGTGATCCAGAAACTGTGCGATAAGCCTCGCGGGTTGGTTCTGATAACAGGGCCGACCGGCAGTGGCAAGTCGACCACCCTGGCGGCGATGATCGACAAGATCAACCGGGAAAGGCGTGCGCATATTATCACCATTGAAGATCCTATAGAGTTTTTGCACGAGCACAAGAACTGCCTGGTAAACCAGAGAGAGGTTAATTCTGATACTCATTCCTTCGCGAATGCCTTGCGCGTCGCTCTGCGTGAAGATCCGGACGTGGTCCTGATTGGTGAGATGCGTGACCTTGAAACCGTTGAATGCGCTCTCCGGATAGCCGAGACAGGCCATTTGACCTTTGCGACTCTCCATACCAACTCGGCCTACTCCACCATCAATCGCATCGTCGACATCTTCCCTCCGCATCAGCAACAGCAAATCAGAACACAGCTGTCCATGGTGCTGGAAGGAATCATGTGCCAGACGCTTTTACCCCGGGCCGACGGTACGGGTCGGATCATGGCGGCGGAGGTGATGATCCCGAACACTGCCATCAGGAACCTGATACGGGAGAACAAGATTCATCAGATCTACTCGACTATGCAGACCGGACAGGAGAAATACGGGATGCAGACTATGAATCAGGCCTTGGCACTGCTTCACCAGCAGCGCAAGATCTCCTACGAGGAGTGCATGAGCCGGTCATCCAATCCGGACGAATTGGCGGATATTCTGAAGCGCGGGGGAGTGCGCGAGATGGCGCGGGCTTAATAACAGATCTGTATAGGGGGAGGATACATGCCGGTCTACAGGTATCGTGGACGAAGGTCAGATAGCGGTGTGGCGGTTGTCGGTGAACGGGCAGCCGCTAATAAACAAGCCTTGGCCGCTCTGTTGCGAAACGAGCGGATTCTTCCCATCAACATCGTCGAGAAAACGGGCGAAGAGGCTGCTTCCGGTCGTGCGCGAGGAGCCAGGATTTCTTCAAAGACCCTTGCCCTTTTCACCCGTCAGTTCTCTGTCATGATCGATTCCGGCCTTCCGCTTACTCAGTGTTTGACCATTATGGCGGAGCAACAGGAACACCGCGGCTTTCGAAAAGTACTCGAAAGGGTGAAAGAGGATGTCGAAGCAGGATCGACCCTCGCGGATGCTATGAAAAAGCACCCGAGCGTGTTCGACAACCTCTTTACAAACATGATCTCCGCTGGAGAAATCGGCGGCATCTTGGATGTGATTCTGCGCCGGCTGGCCGTTTTTGTCGAAAAGGCTGCCAAGCTCAAACGAGCCGTTGTCTCAGCCTCGGTCTATCCTTCGGTCATCATATTTGTCGCCATAGTGGTTGTTTTCGTCATCATGGTATGGGTCATCCCGGTTTTCTCCACCGTCTTTGCCGGGATGAACATCACTTTACCGCTTCCGACTAGGATCGTGATGGCAGTCAGTAATTTTGCCAGCACTTTCGTACTGCCGATTATCGCTCTCGCCGTGCTTCTCGCTTTCGGATTCCGGTACTACTACAAGACCGAAAGTGGCCGTCTTGTCATTGACCGCACGCTCCTTGGGTTGCCGGTCCTGGGCCTGGTGCTGAAGAAGATTGCCATCGCACGGTTCTCAAGGACCCTGGCGACACTGCTCGTCAGCGGTGTTTCCATCTTGGAAGCGCTGGACATCGTGGCCGGGACGGCGGGAAACGTCGTCATACAGCACGGTTTGACGAGAGTGAGGAAGGACGTGGAAGAAGGGAAAACGCTGGTCGAACCACTGAAAAAGATCGGTATTTTCCCTCCTATGGTCACGCAAATGGTCGGAGTCGGCGAGCAGACTGGCGAGCTGGACCAGATGCTCGAGAAACTGGCCGACTACTATGAAGAAGAAGCCGATGAAGCCATCGCCAACATGATGACGCTTTTCGAACCTGTCATGATCGTCTTTCTCGGCGTTGTCATCGGCGGTATCGTTATTTCCCTGTACCTGCCGATCTTCACTTTGATCAACCAGTTGTCGACACGCTGATGCAGACCCGCACGCAACTTCGGAACCTTATAGTCGTAAGACTTGCGGTGCTGACCCTGATTTCCGTAGCCGCATTGTCTACCCCGGTTTTCGGGCCTTCGATGTCCCAGTTTCTGAAGTTGTTCCTGCTGGCCGTTTACATTCTTTCCGGCATCTATTTCCTGTTCCTGCGTTACACGGATCGGCCGGGAGAGCTTTTCTTCGTTCAGTTCTTCACGGATCTCCTGCTCGTCTCGCTTCTAATTTATTCCTCGGGCGGAACTGCCTCTCCGTTCAGTTCCCTCTACGTGCTAATCATCGTGTACGGCAGCTTGATCAGGTATAGAAAAGGCGCGTTACTGGCCGTCGTACTCAGCACGATCTTATACGTCGGGATCGCCCATCTTGAGTACTTCACTTCAGTCACCAGTTCAGCGGCGGTGTATTCGCGAGTCGTCTATCAAAGCATGTGGAACATCGTGGGGTTCGTAGCCGTTGGACTTCTCGGTTCTTACCTGTCTGAAAGACTCGTGAAAACCCGTCAAGAGCTCGGCGCGATAAAAAGGTTGCACGAGAATATTGTAAACAGCATCAGGACGGGTCTGATGACCCTGGACCTCGAAGGTCAAATTACGTCGTCGAATCGAACGGCTGGAGAGATCCTGGGCCGCGATCCCAAAGAGCTGATGAACCGCTCGCTCGACTTGGTGTTTCCCATGCACATTCGTGAGTCAATTGTGAGTGAGCGGTTTCAGCCGACTTCTCGACCACTTCGCACCGAGTGTTGGGTGAACTGGGGGGGCCTTGAGCCTGTTTTCGTCGGAATGAGCTGTTCGCCTCTTATAGCCGAAAGCGGTGAACATATTGGATATGTCCTGACCTTCCAGGACCTGACTGAGATAAAGAAGCGTGAACAGGAGCTGCAACTCCGGGAAAAGATGGCGGCCATTGGACAGGTTGCGGCCGGGGTCGCGCATGAGATACGTAACCCGCTCGGAGCGCTTTCCGGGAGCCTGCAAATTTTGCGCTCGGAACTTGAGCTAATGCCCGAGCAGGAACGTCTGATTGAGATCGCACTCCGGGAGTGCGGCCGTCTGAACCAGACGGTATCGGATTTCCTGACATACGCGGGCACTGCGCCTCCCCGCTTGCAGCGAATCGATCTTGTCGCCCGAGTGAAGCAGACCGTTGCTTTCTACCAGAACGACCCCGAATTCGAGGACCATCATGTTATCGAGGTAATCGCCGAGCGCCCGCATGTCTGGTGCTTGGCAGATCCCGATCAGATTGCACAGGCCTTGTGGAATATACTTCAGAACTCCGCGCGCGCCATGCCGGGCGGAGGACAGATCACCGTGCGCGTTACGGGAACCGGGTCCGAAGCCCGACTCAGCGTCAAAGACGCGGGGATCGGAATGACCGAGGAGGAGCGAAGCAAGGTTTTTCAACCCTTCCATGCAGGGTTCACGAAAGGCGTAGGGCTGGGAATGGCCATCGTGTATCAGATCGTCCAACAGCATAATGGACGAATAAACATCGAAAGCCGCCCGGGCAGCGGCACTGAAGTCTCGATCAGCTTCCCGGCTCTCGATTTCAGCTCAGAGTCAGGACTGGGCTTCCATCACGATTCTAGTGAAGTTCTTGTTCGCTTTCGCTGAACCTTCACTTCGTCCGTGTTTTTCCCTCTACGCGCTGGCACTGCCTACTGAAGGTACACAGATCGGTCCCAAGCCTGTCAACCGGTCAGAGCGACAGAGGACCAGTCGACCGAGAAACCAAAACAGCCAACGCGAGATCATTGTCGCGGCGAGTTGGGAAGCTTACACTGGAGCGACTCCAGACGGTGACGAAGGGATCGGTAGGACAGTTTTAGAATCTCAGCCGCTCGTGTTTGATTCCCGTTGACCAAGAAGAGCGCCTGCTCGATGATTTGCTTCTCCATCTCCCTTAGATAGCTTTCCAGATCGAGACCTTCCTCGGCATTGAAAACCGGTATCGACCCTTGTCGTCCCCCCGAGCCACACTGCACGTGTTCGGGAAGCTGCCTTTTCTGAATGAAACCCGTGGTTGCGAGCGTCGCGGCACGCTCGATTACGTTTTCCAGCTCCCGGACATTCCCCGGCCAGTGGTACCGTTCGAGGCATTCCAATGCGTCTTCTGTAATACCCTTGATCGTCCGGTTGAGTTTCAGGTTGCATTTGTGCATGAAATGGCGAACCAGCGGGAGGATATCAGCTCGCCTTTCGCGCAATGGTGGAATGGTAATGGGAATGACGGCCAGTCGGTAATACAGGTCTTCACGGAAACGCCCCGCTTCGATTTCTTTTCGAATGTCCCGGTTCGTCGCAGCAATCACGCGCGCATCAAAAGGTATTTCCTCTGTGCCCCCCACCCGCCTTATCCGCTTGTCCTGGAGAGCACGAAGCAGCTTCACCTGCATGGCAGGCGACATTTCCCCGACCTCATCCAGAAAAAGCGTTCCACCGGCTGCAGTTTCAAATAGTCCTTTCTTGTTGGTCACAGCCCCCGTGAACGCGCCTTTCATATACCCGAACAATTCGCTTTCCAGCAGTGTTTCTGGAAACGCTCCACAATTGATCGACACAAACGGGCAATCCCGGCGCGGGCCGGCCTTGTGAATGGCCCGGGCCACCATTTCCTTACCTGTTCCGCTTTCCCCGCAGATAATTACCGTGCTGTCGGTGGCGGAAATAGTACCGATCAGCTTGTAAATATCAAGCATCGGCGCTGATGTGCCGATTAACTCGCTGCCTTGCGGCAGTTCGCTTTCCAGCAGTCGGACTTTTCGTTTCAGGTTTCTGGCGGTGATCGCGTTCGAGATCAAGTTCCTGAACTTGTCAACCTCAAACGGCTTGGTCACGTAGTCGAAGGCTCCCAGCTTGAGAGCCTCAATGGCAGTCTCCGAACTTGCGTGCGCGGTGATGAAAATAAAGGGAGTATCGGGATCAATCGAGCGCGCCGATCGTAGGAATTCCAGCCCGTCCACACCCGGCATCCGAATATCCGATATGATCAGATCAAACGGCGCGCCTTTGGTCATCCTTTCCAATGCTTCAGCAGCTTCCAGGCAGCCGGTTACAACATGGCCGTCCTTTCTGAGCATGTACTCAAGGAATTCAATCATGCTCGTCTCATCATCTACGACCAGGATTCTTGCCATAACCTCAATCGTCCGACGTCTCCTTGCTCTTCCGGCAGCAAGTGGTGATTATAAGCAACTGCTGACCTTTTTTGTCACAGAACTGACAAAAACTGTCACCTTTAGTACCGGCAAAAGCACTGAAGATCGAGGAATCGTCCGGATAACAAGGCTTTAATCACGGTCCGTAGACTGGCACGAAGATTGCTTGTGCAGCACGGGGCCTATTTGAGGGAGGGATTAATTGATGCAGAGTAACAAGGGTTTTTCACTTATTGAATTGTTGATCGTCGTGGCCATTATCGGCATTATTGCCGCTATTGCCATTCCAAATTTCACTTCTTCCAGAATTGCCGCAAATGAAGCTTCCGCGATTTCGTCGATCAGGACGCTGGTTACAGCCCAGTTCACGTACGCAGCAACACGCGGGAACGGGCTATTCGCTAACTCCATGGCGGACTTCGGTGGTACACCGCCAATGATCGACGAACAGCTAAGAAGCAATGTGAAGAGCGGCTATAGTTTTAGCTTAGCCACCACCGGGGATCGGCAAGGCTTTACATTTACCGCTGCGCCGCAGCAAGCCAACGTTAGTGGCATTAGAACGTTCACCGCCAACGAATCAGGAGTCATTTATGACGTGACTAACGGTAACCAGCCTGTTGGCGGCGGCGGTGCGAGTGGGAGTTAATCCTCGCGTTTCGTGAAGATAAAAAAAAGGGCAGCCGAGGCTGCCCTTTTTTGTACCCCCTATTGGGGTTTCCCTCAAAATGCTTTCGAGGGTGGTCTTGTCGCCGAGAGTAAATTTCCTGCCGCTTTCAGCTACTGACGCACGTTGGGCCTTAGTCGTTGCACTGGGCGCAATTCTTCTCTATTCCCCCAGTCTTTGGCATGGCTTCTGCCTGCTGGATGATTCCTTGTATGTGACAGCCAACTATGATGCCCAAGCCGGGATTACCCTCAGTACCGTGCGGGCGGCAATAACGTCGTTCTCCGCCTCGAACTGGCACCCGTTGACGCTTCTTTCTCATGCCTTGGACTGTTCAATGTTCGGCTTGTCTCCAATGGGCCATCACGCAACCAACGTCATCCTGCATGCGATTCTCACGGCCCTGATTTACCTGCTGGTTCGCCGCCTAGACGCTGATCGGTGGCGAGCTGTGCTGATCGCAACGGCTTTCGCCATTCATCCCTTACAGGTAGAGACTGTGGCTTGGGTTTCGTCCAGGAAGGGGCTTCTGAGTACACTATTCGTGATACTCGCACTTTGGGCGCACGCCGAATATAGCCTAAAGGGAAGTCGACGCTATTTTCTGACGGGATTAGCCGCAGCGGTCCTGGCAATGGCTTCGAAATCGATGGCGGTGACGTTGCCGTTACTTCTCCTCATCGCGGACTATTGGCCGCTTCGTCGATGGTATTGGAAGAGCGGTTTGTCCTGGCGTGCGAATCTGAAGGAACTCGGATTTCTTTTCTTGGAGAAGGTCCCCTACGGCGCCTTGAGTGGCATCTGTGTTTTTTTGACACTTTGGGCACACGAGACGCAACGGTTGTTCCATTGGTATTCCTGGCCTGCCCGACTTGCCAACGTTTTCAACTCCTATTTCGTCTACCTCAACAAAGCGGTCTGGCCCGCCCGACTCTGCATCTATTATCCGCACCAGGGTGAGGAGTACAGCCGACTCTGGTTTGGTTTCACCGTCGCGCTGTTTCTCGTTATCTCTTGGTTGGCCTGGCGCTTGCGCCAGAGTTTTCCCGGTTTCACTGGCGGATGGCTCTGGTACGTGGTATCGCTGCTTCCCGTTATCGGTCTCATTCCGATCAATGGCAACGGCTGGGCGGATCGGTACGCCTATTTGCCTCTCATCGGAGTCTTTTGGGCGGCGGGAATGATGATTCCAAGTGGATGGAGTCAGAACGCTGTTCGAAGGCGAGCCGTGCGAGCTGCTTCGGCGATGGTTCTGGCCGCGCTCACAGTGACGACAATCAGGCAAATCGGCTATTGGCGAACCAACGCAACTCTGTTTCATCGTGCCCTTGAAGTAACAGAGAAGAATGCCGTTGCCCACGCATGTTACGGGGCCAGCCTAGAGGAAAACGGTGATTTGGCTTCAGCTGAACAACATCTAAGGCTCGCTCTGCAGATTGAACCAAACATGAATTGGGCGAGGAATTTGCTCGGAGAAATGCTCCTCAGTGATAGCCGACCCCAAGATGCGCTGATTGAGTTTGAGAAGTGCGTCGCTGCCACTCCGTCAGCGATCGATTGTCAATGCAATCTAGCCTCGGCTGCCTCTATGTTGGGACAGAGTCAACGAGCGGCAGCAATCTGGTCTGAGATCCTGAGCAAATATCCCAATGAGCCCCGTGCGCATGTCGGTCTGGGAACGCTCGCGCTGAAATCTCATCGATTAAAGGAGGCTGCAATTCACTTCAAGAACGCCTTGGAGATCGCGCCATATCGTCTTGATGTTTGGAAGGGGCTAGCGCTGGTTGCACTTGAAGGGGGACTTTACAAAGAAGCCGAACCGGTGCTTCTCAGGGCCTTCGAACTCGGTCCTGACGACGAAGGAACGATTCTTCTTCTAGCTCGCCTCTTCGACGAGACCGGCCGCTATCTTGAAGCGGAAAGGGTGCTCAGACAATTCGCCAACCGAAAGCGCGTTTCACCCCGGGTGTTGGCAGCACTTGCATCGTGCCTGATACAGCAGAAGCGAAAAGATGAAGCCGTTACGGTCTTGAAGAAGCTGGTAACGCTGCAACCAGACAACGCTGCAACACTTCATTCTCTCGGAATCCTGCTGAATGATCTGGACGAGCCCCGAGAAGCTTTGGCTTATTTGGAACAAGCCGCGCGGTTACAACCCGATCGGCCTGGTCTTAAGGCGAACTTGCAGCAGGTCCAGGAACGTCTAGCGAATTTTGATCATGAGCTACGCCAAAGATCTGGTCCCTGAATCGGAATCCCGGCTCTGGCCCGGCTTTTGATGCAGTGAAAATGTTGAAAAGCAGAGCCCGGAGCACCAACGTTCATCGCCGGTACTCCGGCTCTTTTTCTGTTATTCCGTCTCCAGTTCGGCGCTTTCGGGTACTTCCTCTTCTTCCACGACTCTCGGCATATCTTCCAAACCAAATTCCTGGTCGAAAGCAAACGCCTCTTCTTCCGTTTTCATATCGGCCAGCGGGTTTTCGACCTCGATTCTGCGATACAGCTCCATGCCGGTGCCGGCTGGAATCAGCCGCCCCATGATAACGTTTTCCTTCAATCCACGCAGGTAATCGATCTTTCCGCTGATGGCCGCTTCGGTCAGCACGCGCGTGGTTTCCTGGAAAGCAGCCGCCGAGATAAAGGAATCGGTGCTCAGCGAGGCCTTGGTGATTCCCAGGAGCAACGGTCGACCAGTCGCCGCCTTCCCCCCTTCGCTCGTCACCCGATCGTTCTCTTCTTGGAAGCGGAACTTGTCGACCTGCTCTTCGAGCAGGAACTCGGTATCCCCGACATCCTCCACTTTGATCCACCGCATCATCTGCCGCACGATCACCTCAATATGCTTGTCATTGATGTTCACGCCCTGCAGCCGGTAGACCTCTTGAATCTCGTTGACCAGGTAACGTTGAAGTTCTTTTTCGCCCAGAACTCGGAGGATATCGTGCGGGTTACGAGGACCGTCCATTAATGCCTCGCCGGCCCGGACATATTCGCCCTCCTGTACGTTCACATGGACACCTCGCGGCAGCAAATACTCGGCCCGCGTGCCGTTTGCGTTTTCGACCGTGATCTTGCGCTGGCCGCGGCTGATGCCACCATACTTGACGATGCCGTCGATTTCAGTGATGACCGCCGTTTCCTTCGGCTTCCTCGCCTCGAACAGTTCCACAACTCGGGGAAGACCTCCGGTAATATCCTTTGTCTTGGTCGTTTCCCGAGGAATCTTGACCAGCGTGTCGCCGGAATACACTTCATCGCCCGCATCGACCATCAGGTGCGCCTTCGACGGGATCAAGTACGTCTTAATGATCTTCCCGTGCTCGTCCTTGATCTGGATCTGGGGCTGGCGTTTCTCGTCCGGTGATTCGGTGATAACCTTTCGCGAAAGCCCGGTCACCTCGTCCACCTCTTCCTTCATGGTGACGCCTTCGGTGATATCCTTGAAGATAACGGTCCCACCAACTTCCGTCAGGATCGAGAAGGTGTACGGATCCCACTCAACGAGCTTCTGGCCGGGCTCAATCCGCTGTCCGTCCTTGACCATCAGACGTGCGCCGTAGATCACCGAATATCTTTCCTTCTCACGTCCACGATCATCCTGAAGGATCAGGCTCCCGTTACGGTTCATGACGACCAGGTAGCCCTCCTTGTTGGTAACCGTCTGGATGTTCAGGAATCGGACAATCCCGGCAGACTTTGCCTCTACCGTAGACTGCTCCTCAATTCGGCTGGCGGTACCACCGATATGGAAGGTCCTCATCGTCAGCTGTGTGCCCGGTTCACCAATGGACTGAGCAGCCAGTACTCCGACAGCCTCACCGAGTTCGACCATTTCGTTGCTGGCCAGATTTCGGCCGTAACACATCCGGCACAGCCCCCGTTTGGACTTGCAGGTAAGAACCGACCGGATCTTGATTTTCTCAAGACCGGCCGCCTGGACAGCCGCAGCCGTGTCTTCGTCGATATCCTGGTTCACATCCACCAAGGTCTCACCTGTGAACGGGTCAACAACACGCTCCAGAGCTACTCGTCCGACAATACGATCGCGCAGCGATTCGATAGTCTCGCCACCCTCGACAAGGGCGGTCACCTCGATACCGTCCAGCGTCTGGCAGTCATCCTCGGTGATGATGACGTCTTGAGCGACATCGACCAACCGACGAGTCAAGTAACCGGAGTCGGCCGTCTTCAATGCGGTGTCGGCCAAACCCTTTCGGGCGCCGTGTGTCGAAATAAAGTACTGCAACACGGTCAAGCCTTCGCGGAAATTCGCGGTAATAGGCGTTTCAATGATCTCCCCCGAAGGCTTCGCCATCAATCCACGCATACCGGCGAGCTGTCGCAACTGCTGCTTGCTTCCGCGGGCGCCGGAGTCGGCCATGATGTAGATGGAGTTCAATTCCTGGCTCGATTCCTCGTAGGAGGCCATGGCCTCGAACATCTCGTCAGAAATCTTCTCGGTGACATCCGACCAGATGGCGACGACCTTGTTATAGCGTTCACCGTTAGTAATAGCGCCGTCCAGATACTGTTGTTCGACTTCGATAACCTCTTCTCTCGCCTTTTCAACCAGGCGTTCTTTGTTTTCGGGAATGATGAGGTCATCAATTGAAATGGTAAAACCGGCTGTCGTCGCGTACAGGAACCCCAAATCTTTAAGCTCATCAAGCATCTGGACAGCGGTTTCCAAGCCGAACCGCAGATAGCAGTAGTTACAGAGCTGCTGCAATCCCTTCTTCTTCAAGAGGCCATTGATGTAAGGCATCTCAGGGGGAAGACGGTCATTGAACAGCGCCCGGCCGACCGTTGTCGAAATCATCTGATTGCGCACTTCCTGAACGTCGGCGAGCATCACTGCCTGAGTGTCGTATTGAGTCGTCAAATCAATCAACTTCCCGCTGAAGCGCAGGAAAATCGGGGTCCGCAGCTCGACCTCGCCGGCGTGTAACGCATGCTGCACTTCCTCGACCGAGGCAAAAGACCGTCCCTCCCCTTTTGCGCCGCGTTTGGAGCTGGTCAGGTAATAGCAACCCAGGACGATGTCCTGGCTCGGGGTTGCGAGCGGCTGACCGTTGGCAGGCGACAGGATGTTGTGGCTGGAAAGCATCAAAACCGCCGCCTCAACCTGCGATTCCTGCGACAAGGGGATGTGAACCGCCATCTGGTCGCCATCGAAGTCCGCGTTGAAGGCAGTGCAAACGAGCGGGTGAATCTTAATCGCCTTGCCCTCAACCAAAACCGGCTCAAAGGCCTGGATTCCGAGTCGATGCAGTGTCGGAGCGCGGTTCAGCAGAATGGGATGCTGCTTGATGACCTCTTCCAGGATATCCCATACCACCGGCTCCTGGTTTTCAACCATCTCCTTGGCGCCCTTGATCGTGGTCGCATGTCCGTCTTTCTCGAGTCGGTTGTAGATAAAAGGCTTAAACAACTCGAGCGCCATCACCTTCGGAAGACCGCACTGGTGGAGCTTCAGTTCAGGACCTACAACAATGACCGTTCGGCCTGAGTAGTCGACGCGTTTTCCGAGCAGGTTCTGACGGAAGCGTCCCTGTTTGCCCTTCAGAGTATCGGATAGAGACTTCAACGGGCGGTTCTTCACTCCGCGCAACACGCGTCCGCGCCTGCCATTGTCGAACAGGGCGTCGACCGCTTCCTGAAGCATCCGCTTTTCATTGCGGATGATGACCTCCGGCGCACGCAACTCCATCAACTTTTTCAACCGGTTGTTGCGGTTGATTACGCGGCGATATAAATCGTTTAAGTCCGACGTCGCGAACCGCCCGCCATCCAAAGGAACCAAGGGACGAAGTTCCGGCGGGATGACGGGGATGACGTCCATGATCATCCATTCGGGCTTGTTTCCCGACTTACGGAACGATTCGACAACCTTCAGGCGCTTGGAGTACTTCAGACGTTTGAGCTGCGATGTCTCGTTCTTCATCTTGAAGCGCAAGTCAATCGCCAACGCATCGACGTCCACCCGCCGCAGCAGTTCTTTGATGGCCTCGGCCCCCATTCCGGCCTCGAAGCGACCCGCATAGTCAGCTTGCAAAGCGCGATAGCGTTCTTCCGTCAGGAGTTCCCGCTCCTTCAGGGGCGCTTCTCCCGGATCAATAACAACATAAGCTTCGAAATAAAGGATCCTCTCCAGATCACGGAGAGAAATGTCCAGCAAATGGCCGATCCGGCTGGGAAGCCCCTTAAAGAACCAGACGTGAGAGCAGGGACTTGCGAGTTCGATATGTCCCAGTCTCTCGCGTCGAACCTTCGATAAGGTCACCTCGACGCCGCACTTGTCGCAGACGACACCGCGGTGCTTCATCCGCTTATACTTTCCGCACAAGCACTCCCAGTCGGTCACCGGGCCGAAAATCCGGGCACAGAACAAACCATCCCGTTCCGGCTTGAACGTCCGGTAGTTGATGGTTTCCGGTTTGGTGACCTCTCCGCTGGACCACGACCGGATCTTGTCAGGAGAGGCCAAACCGATCCGGATAGCTTCGAAGTTCTTCAAAAGCTGTGTTTTGTCCATTTGTTCACGGAATATTCTCAAGCAAAACCTCCCTGGGGAATTGACGACTTACGGTCAGCCGAAGACCTCCTCATTCGTCAATCCAATCGTCATTCATTCGGCCCTGTCTCGGCCGGTATACCGCTTAAGGCCGCCTCCGCCTGCGCGAGCAGTTCAGAACGACGGCGCAGTTTTTTCTTGGGCCTCTCGATCAGCTCGACATCCAATGCCAGCGACTGCAGTTCTCGAATCAGAACGTTGAAGGATTCGGGAATGCCGGGATTATAGGTCGATTCGCCTTTTACAATCGCCTCGTAGATCTTCGCTCGTCCCTGGACATCGTCCGATTTGGCGGTCAGCAGCTCCTGCAGAATATTGGCGGCGCCATAGGCTTCCAATGCCCAGACTTCCATCTCGCCAAAACGCTGACCTCCGAATTGAGCTTTACCTCCCAACGGTTGTTGGGTAATCAGGCTGTAAGGTCCGATCGAGCGGGCGTGAATCTTATCGTCGACCAGGTGACTGAGCTTCAGCATGTAAATGTATCCGACTGTCACCTGCTGATCGAATCTCTCGCCAGTCACTCCATCGTAGAGAACTGTCTTTCCCGTCAACGGCAAACCGGCCTTGCGCAGTTCTTCCTTGATTTCGTGTTCACGGGCGCCGTCAAAGACCGGCGTCGAATAGTAAAGTCCGAGA
>DAOTAI010000052.1:0-17210 GCA_035593865.1 Acidobacteriota bacterium | reverse complement strand
AAGCGACAAGCTTATCGAGGCCGCGATAACGACGCGAGCCGAGGCCTTGCACCCAGGCTACGGGTTTCTGGCCGAAAGCGAGCAACTGGTTCAAGCCTGCGAAGAACACCAGATCGTTTTTGTCGGTCCGGCCCGGGAAGCCATGAAGGCCATGGGCACCAAAGTATCAAGCAGAGCGATCGCCGAAAAAGCTGGAATACCTGTTGTGCCAGGAACGCGCTCGCCGGTCCGCTCTCCGCAAGAGGCAGTAGCCGCAGCCGAGCAACTGGGCTTCCCCGTTATTCTTAAGGCCGACAGCGGCGGGGGAGGAAAGGGGATGCGGGTAGCAAGCACTCCGGAGGAGCTGACCTCAGTCTTCGCCGCGGCAACGCAAGAAGCGGCCTCCGCGTTTGGCGACCCTGCCGTCTACCTGGAAAAACAATTGAAAAGGGCACGGCACATCGAAGTCCAGATCCTCGGCGATCAGCACGGCAATCTGATCCATCTGGGCGAGCGGGAGTGTTCAGTTCAGCGTCGTTTCCAGAAAATCGTCGAGGAGTCTCCGTCACCGCTCGCGAACCAGAAAATGCGTCAAATGCTCGGTGAGGCGGCCCTGGCGATAGCCCGTGAAGTCGAATACTACAGTGCCGGCACGATCGAGTTCCTGGTCGATGCCGAAAACCCCGTTTCGTTCTACTTCCTGGAGATGAACACCCGCCTTCAAGTGGAACACCCGGTGACAGAAATGGTCACGAATACCGACATCGTGTGCGAGCAGATCATGATTGCCGCCGGACAACCGCTGCTTCAGCGACAGGAGGAGGTAAGACTGGAGGGCGCGGCTATCGAATGCCGGATCTACGCGGAAGATCCCGCCCGCGATTTCCTGCCGTCACCGGGCATCGTAACAGAACTGGCCGAACCGGCAGGGCCAGGAATTCGCAACGACAGCGCACTCTACCCCGGTTACAAAATCCCCGTATATTACGATCCTCTTGTCTCGAAAATCATCGCTTATGGAAGCGATCGTGAGCAGGCGCTTCGGCGCATGCTGCGGGCGCTCACAGAGTACCGAGTGGGCGGTGTACCGACCACCGTCTCGTTTCTTCGCCGGCTGATCGCCCATCCACAGTTTATCGCCGGCAGTCTGCACAACCGGTTTCTTGAAGAATACCCGATTCTTGATGAGGATAGGGAAAAGGCCAAACACGTTCCCCTGCTTGGCGCTGCGATTGAGCACCTGCTAGAGAAGCCCGCAAGCGCCCCAGCCCGGCCGGCCGGTAAACCGGGTAATCAATGGAAGCAAGCCGGGCGTCCTGATTTCTACAGTCGTCGATGGTAGAGGCCGCATGCCGACATTACGAGGAATCTTTGAGGGACAGACTTTCGAACTCGATATCCGGGTCAAAGAACCGGTGTCGGACACTCCTTGCTTCGAATGCCGTTTGCAGATGGGCGGTTCGGAGAACAGTTTTCTAGTTGAAGTGATCAGCCGTGTTGGCTCCCGATGGACTTTGCGAATCGACGGCAGAATCGAAGATCTTATAATCGGCCGGCCAGACGGCCAGATCCTGATCGATTGGAACAACCAAAACTACCGCCTGACACTCGCAAACTCGAAGGATCTGCATCCAGAGTCGATATTGGACCAGGAAAGCAGCCAGAACGTGGTGCGGGCGGAGATGATTGGCAAGGTAGTCGCTATCAGCAAAAAAGAGGGCGATGCGGTAACCCAGCGTGAACCCCTGGCTACGATCGAGGCGATGAAGATGCTGAATCAGGTCAAATCGCCGAAAGACGGCAGGGTGAAACGATGCCATGTCAAAGTAGGAACAATCGTAAACCCCGGGGACCTGTTGTTTGAGATCGAGTAGAAGACGGGACTACAAACAAGTGGGTGTCAGTTGTCGAAGTACGTCTCCGACGAGATAAAACGACCCAAAGACGACTGTAGTGGCGCAAAGCTTCTTGGCCGTTTCAATTGCCTTCACGGGATCCTGCACGGCAACGGCTCCAGGAAACGCCTCCAGAAGTCGCTCCGTAGAAGCTGCCCGCGGCGATTGCATTTCGACCACGAATGTTCGATCAAAGGCGGCTTTTAATATTTCCGCCACTTCTCGGATGTCTTTGTCTTGCATCATCGAGAAGACGAGCGCGCGCGGTAGGGGCGTATGAGCCAAAACAAATTCAACGAGATTTCGGGCAGCCTGGCGATTGTGACCGCCATCGACAAATAGAAACGGATCCTGGCTGATTCTCTGGATACGTCCCGGGGCTTCGGTCCGACCGATGCCCTCCGCCATAGCCTTTGCGTCGATCACCAATGGCGGCTCGAGCAGCTCAGCCGCCCGAATTGCCAGAGCCGCGTTGGTCACCTGGTGGCGTCCCATAAGACGCAAAGGGGACCTGACGCCGTGATATTCGACCGTGTAGCTTCCCCCGGGGGAGCCGACAGCGACAATCTCATCCTGGTCGAGCTGGTGCAAAGGAGCGCCGGCGGCTTGCGCGCGACTCTCGATCACAGTCCGGGCTTCAGGCTCCTGTGGGGAGATCAGAACCGGCCGGCCGGGATGAATGATTCCGGCCTTTTCAGCCGCAATCTGACTGATCGTTGATCCCAACTGTTTTTGATGGTCAAAACTGATCGGCGTGATGACGGAAAGCAACGGTACAACGACGTTAGTGCTGTCCAGGCGGCCGCCCATACCCACTTCCATAACTGCGACGTCCAGAGCAGACCTGGCAAAGTAAAGAAAGGCGGTGGCTGTCAGCACCTCAAAGTAGGTGGGCCTGCCTTCTCCTCTCAGGCTCTCGGCAACGCGGGCCACACCGGAAAGGCATTCGGCGAATTCCGAAGGTCCTATCTGACGTCCGTTAGCCTGAATCCTCTCTTCCACAGCGACAACGTGAGGAGAAAGGTAAAGACCGGTCTTAAAGCCGCCCGCGATCAGTATATTGCTGAGATAGGAAGCAACCGAGCCCTTTCCGTTAGTTCCGGCAACGAGAACGGAGGGAACCTTTTCCTGGGGATTGCCCAACTCGCGGAGCATGGTCCGAACCGTTTCGAGGCCAAACTTCATCCCCAGCACTTCGTTGCCGAGGCGATCGAGGTATTCGAGGCTTTCGCGGTATTCCATGCTACCGGCTGGTTGCGAAGGCGAGCCAATCGGCCAGAAACGGCTTTATCTCCTTCCGCTCCAGGACCGCGTCCAGCATCCCGTGCTCCAGGAGAAATTCGCTTTGCTGAAAACCCTCGGGCAGTTTCTGGCGTATGGTCTGCTCGATGACTCGCGGACCAGCAAAACCGATGAGCGCACGGGGTTCGGCAATATTCACATCCCCCAGCATGGCGAAACTGGCGGTGACTCCGCCGGTGGTCGGGTTGGTCAGGATTGAAACATAGGGGATGCGCCGCTCATGCAACTGACCGAGAGCTGCGCTTATCTTGGCCATCTGCATCAGGGAAAGGACGCCTTCCATCATGCGGGCGCCACCGCTGGCCGCAACAATAATCAGCGAGGATTCGGTCTGTAGACTCCGCTCGATCGCCCGGGTTATTTTCTCCCCCACAACAGAGCCCATGCTGCCGCCTATAAAGTTGTATTCCATGCAGGCGCAGACTACCGGATAACCCTCGAGCGATCCTTCTGCATTGATCACGGCTTCATTCAAACCGGTCGCCTGCGATGCCTTTTCAAGACGTTCCCGGTAATTCTTGCTGTCAGTAAACTGAAGAGGATCGGAAGACCGCAAATGGGCATCAAATTCCTTGCAGGTTCCTTCGTCAAGGAGCAGGGCCAGGCGTTCCCGGGCAGTAATGCGAAAGTGATACCCGCATTTCGGGCACACCTTGAAGTTACTATCGAGTTCTTTCTTCCAAATAATGTTCTTGCAGTCCTCGCACTTGGCAAAAAGGCCCTCGGTCTTGACCCGCCTTTCATCCTCGGGCGGCATCTGCAGCGGAGTTCTCTCCCGTTTGAACCAAGCCATCTCGTCATTCTAACCGATGACGATTCCCAGCGCTACGGGAGCGAGCGGGGCAGGGGACGAAGTGGACCTAGTGGACCCAGTGGACGAAGTTGCAACCAATTTGGTCCACTTCGTCCACTTAATCCACTTAGTCCACTATAATTAGCACCGCATGACTCGGCGGAAGCAACTTCTGCTCTTTATCTTACTTATCCTCCTTTGCCTTCAGCTTCCGTTTGTCGTCGCGCTTTATCGTACGCACCGGGTCTATCGCTATCTGGCCGCGTGGCCGGTCGTCGATGCGCCAGATCCGCCTTTTCGCGATGTTCGAGGCGGCATTCACATCCACAGTGCGGCCGGTGGACACAGCCTGGGGACTTATTTAGAGATCATAGAGGCGGCGAAACAGTGCGGATATCAGTACGCCTTCATCACCGAGCATCCCAAGGCGCAGAAGCTCTTTCAGCAACTGACAAATCCCGACGTGATCATGATTTACGGCTGGGATGAGCAACAAGGTGCGGCCGGCGAAATGCTGTGCACTGAAGACCGATCGATTTGCTTCCAGTCGGGCGAAGACCGCCCCGTGGCTCAATATGCCAAAGGGCTGGAAGTCTTTAATCTACACCGTAGCGCCGTTCTCCGGGATTCATGGTTTAATCGAATAAGCTTTTTTTACCACCGCATCCTTCACCCCGAGTTGTATTTCTTCAAGCTCTGGGAAATCGACCGCTCCTACTTCCGAACCTGGGACCGTGAACTGCTCAGCCGGCGTTTGACTGGTATTGGCGGAAGCGACGCACACCAGAATATCGGCATAGTCCTTCAAACCACCTCAGGCCATCGGCTCTTCAGGCTGATGGTCGACCCGTACTCTGAAAGCTTTACCGCCGTTACCACTCATGTTTTTCTATTTCCCGATGAGACGCTATCCCGTGACGCGGTGCTGGCTTCGCTGGTGCGCGGGTCAGTCTACATAGCTTTTGAAAAACTAGCGGATCCTACCGGTTTTTCTTTTCATGCGATCGAAGATGGGAAACCGAAGCCGATGGGTTCAACGGTCAGACCAGGCGCCAGGCTTGTGGCTCACGCCCCCCGGCAAGCGGAATTTCACCTGATCCACAACGGCGAGGTCTCGAAAACGGTAACCGGCCCGTCGTTCGAGACTGAAGCAGCTACGCCCGGGTTCTATCGTCTGGAAGTCTATCCGCCCGACCCTCCGGCGCCAATCGAAGGCAAACCGTGGATCATAAGCAATCCGATTTTCGTGCGATAAGCCTGGAGCGCGCCCAATCAAGCTCCCGCCTGTCTCAGGCTGCAGATCACCTGGACCGAATTCGTTCCAGGGTTAATGCGCAAATCGGCGCCTATGAGAGAAGCACGATAACGGACGATTCGAAAAGGTTTTTCGATCTCGCCTGCTTGCCCGTTATGTTCAACGAGCAATTCGATCGAAATGTCAGTTGCACTGAACCGGACGAACACTTCGCTGGCCTCGGCCTGCTCGACTGAAGCCGTCACCAGCTCGCGGGCAATAAGGTACAGCTGGGCCTCGGTTGCTGGATCGGAAAGCGTGGGGCGTCCGGAAAGAACAAACCGGCACGGTATCCCGGAAACCTGTTCGGATGACCTGCAGAGCTCTTGCAGTGCGCTCGCCAGACCATCAGCGTTGAATTCCATCGGGCAAAGGCCCTCTGCCAGGTCCCGGGCCTGTTTGATTGCCACACGAATCAACTCGCCGATTCGATGGGCATCCTTTGATTCTCTTGGGGCCTTGGCCTGCAGTTTCTGCTCGAGAACCTTGGTCAAAAAGCTGACGCCGGCCAATTGCTGTGCCAGAAGATCGTAGAGTTCCCTTCCGATACGCCGCTCTTCGCGCTGAGTGATCTCGGCGATCTCTTTTTCCAGGAGCCGTCTTTCGGTTACATCCCTGATGATCAGGAGCAGGGTTCTGTTGGGCATCATCTTAGCGCTTCCCTCGACCCACTTCCTGGTTCCGTCTTTCGCTGTAACACGGCGCTCACCGATAAGGGCTTGCTTTCCGGCCTGTTCTTGAAGCCTGGCACGATCTGGTTCGAAATCGCTAAGGAAGTCCAAATCACAGATTCGCCGGCCGATCAGCTCGCTGTCTTCACATCCCAGAATTCGTCCGAGGCTTGGATTAGCGTCAAGAATCGTTCCAATGGAATCCAGCAGGCAGATACCCTCTTCCGCTTGCCGTACCACCTGGCTGTAACGGTTTTCACTGGCGAAAAGTGCCGTCTCTGCCTCTGTTTGTCGGCTAATGTCCGTTAAGGTAATAACCGTCCCGAGAATCTCCTCGCTAGGACTGCCAATCGGCCCGGCACTGAGCAGTAGAATGATTTCGTGCGGGGTCGCCAGACAGGCACGAATACCACGGACAATACCGCCCGCGGACAGCTGCGAGAAGGTAAGCGTCTCTTCGATGTCTGAACCATTCACCGATCGGTCGAACACGCGCTTTGCTATTTTTAGAGGAAACGCCTCGTTGAACGGCAGAGAGCAGGGATCTCTCCCCGCCAATTGATGAGCAGCCAAGTTGGCATGAGTGACGCGTCCGTCCCTGTCGCACAGGACAATCGCTTCCGTCGCCTGGTCCAGAATAGCGGCAGCTAAGGTTTGAGACTCGAACAGGGCAACAGCGGGGCTTAAGACAACTCCAACAGCCGGAGGATCCGAGCCAGGGATACGAGTACATGAAATGCAGGCCAAAAGGGGTTTCCCGGGACACATGAGCGTAACGTGTCCTTTAGCCGGATGCCGCTTGCTCACCTCCAGCAGCCAACCGATCTGCTGGCGGTCATCAGGCAGGAGCAGGTCTGCGAGACATTGGCCAACGAGCTTTTCCGGGGATATCAGGAAAAGCTTCGAGAAAGAATGATTGGTGTATTCGATGCAGGTTGTGACGGGGTCAACTACCAACACCCCTTCCGACATCACCTCCACAAAGGCTCGGTAGAGCGCCTCGGATTCGGCTGACACGAACCTCACTCGGATTACCTTTCACGCAAGCCCCCAGAAGGGCGCCCACTGGCAGGGTTAAGGGTGTCTCTATATTCTAAGTTAAAAGGCAAAACGTCATCTTACAAGAGCAACAGGCACGTGTAGCCTCGCTTTCCGGCTCAGGAGTGGAACTCGAGAAATCTGACCAGATGAAGGATCAAGCGGCATTAAGTCCGAAGCGTCCTGGACAACCCGGCTGCCCTCTTCTCATTTAAGGCCTGATTAGCTAACATGTTGTCATAGACCTTACCTACCAGCGGATCGGGTTGGTTGTTACTTTACACATGACTTCGCGAAATGGAGGGTTCGGATGACTTACCCTCAATGCGACTTCAAGCTGATCTTGCCTCAGTGATGTGCTCCGATCCAGCTAGTCATCCGACCAGTTTGCCGATTAACTGTCCCAAAGAGGAGATACTCTATGGCCAATCAGGATATCAACGACCCGATGAATCCGAAACCCACGACCCCGACCCGCGAACAGGCCTCTCAGACGTCCAGCGACGTCATGGAGGAAAGCAAGCGCAAGGCATCCGAAATGTCTTCCCGAGCAAAAGAGCAGTTTAACAAGGCGATGGAGACCGGAAAGAGCAAGGCGGAACAGGCCCGCGTCTCTGCCGCCGACGGTTTGGAGCGCGCTGCTTCCAAGGTGCAGGAGACAGCTGGTCGCCTGCCGGGCGGAGAACGAGTGCAGGGCGCGGTCCGGAGCATTTCGACTGGCATGGAACGCAGTGCAACCTATCTGCGTGAGCACGACTTAACCGACATGCAGTCGGATGTTGAGAATTTCGTCCGACGCCACCCCGGGCAGTCGCTGATTGCCGCCTTGGCGGCTGGCTTCCTCCTCGGACAGACTATCCGTCGCTCAAGACACTGAAAGTCCGACGAAAGGAGTCAGAGTAATGAGCGACCCCATGAGACCGCTTGGAGGTCGGACCGACAGGATGGCTACCCCTACGCCCAGCGGACGACAACCGGTGCTGCAGACGGACGATCGCTCTGTGACGCAGATCTTCCAGGATATCCTCACTAACATCCAAGAAATCATACGCTCCGAAGTGAGGTTGGCACGGACGGAAATCCGGGAGGAAAGCACAAAGGCTATCCGAGCAGCCGCCATGCTGGCCGCCGCTCTCTTCCTTGGGCTGTATGCTCTTGGCTTCCTGCTGCTCAGTGCTGTTTACGCGCTGGCAAGTATACTGCCGGACTGGTTAGGACCGTTTCTCGTGGGTCTTGTCGTTGCTATGGCCGGGGCCGTGCTTTATTTCCTCGGACGTAATCGAATGAAGAAAGTTAACCCGATGCCACAGAAAACGATCGCGAGTGTAAAGGAGGATGCACAGTGGGTCAAAGATCAGACGAAATAAAGAGGCACATTGACAATCAGCGAAACGAGCTGAGCGAAAACCTGGAAGAGCTCGAGGAGCGAGTTAAGAAAACGACCAATTGGCGGGCCCAGGTCGAAAAACGGCCGCTGACAGCACTGGGGATCGCCTTCGGCAGCGGATTGCTGCTTGGCTCAATACTACCGATCGGCGGAGGCAGATCCGAGTATCATCCGCAAACAGCCGGACCCCACGCGCAGCCCCTTACCGGCCAAGGCTATTCGGGTTCGAGCGGAGGCGCGGGGTATGTCGAACCGAGTCGCAGAACCGCGAAGAAGACCGCCACTTCGCGCGAACTCCGCCGGGCTTGGACCACGCTCGACACTATCCGTGCTTCTCTGGTCGGATTTGGCGCAGCCAAACTCAAGGAATATCTCGGGCAGATGATTCCGGGCTTCGAAGAACACTACAGGCGAACTGAGGAGGAACAGCGGAAGGCCGAAAGCACTGAGACGACGACCAGCACGTCTACGGACCCCGGCAGTTCTCACCTATCGTCGTCTTATTCGTCTCCCTCTACTACGCCTGAAATATAAAAAAAGGGCTCCCGAAGGAGCCCTTTTTTTGCGTTTTAAGGACGCGAACCATTCGCGTCAGGATAAGGCCGAAACGAAGTCACCATTGGCGAGAGCGGCTATTCCCGTGGCCGCTCTCGCCGGAAGGTCGACCGTTAGAGTGTTGTCAGTCTAGCCTGCTCCACAGTCCCCCGATATCGGCTAAAAGCCCTTTTTTCTGTAAGACTTGTCTTACACGCGAGTTCAGGATGTATAATCGGTCTTACCTGCCATGTCGCCGAAACTTATCAAGCATGGGTTAATAGTCCTCGCCGGTATTCTTGTTATCGCCGGTGTGTTTCTCTGGCTGAGTCTATCCGCGTTGACCAGGGAACTCGCCCAGGAGACCGTGCCAGGACTGACGATCGGAGAAGTGACACTTGCCTGGAACCGTGTCGACCTGACCGATTTCAGCTATACGTCCACTGACTCCCCGGTACTCTCTGTAAACGCCCCGTCTGTCAAGGCCCGCCCGACCTTCTTTTCCTTCCTCGGTGAGGAGATAGAAGTAGCCGATCTCGATATTGACGGTGGCAGATTTCGTCTCACTCGAAAAGCGAACCCGACCGACCAGCCGCCCAAGCGTGACCTGGCATCAGCTGCCACGGGGACAAGAATCGACTTCAAAGAGATCCACTTAGAAGGCGAAGGAGAGATCACGGACGAAACGGTTGTCGGCCCGCCGGCTCGGTTCGTGCTCGATGATCTCTACGTCCGCGTCACCAGGCTCAAATACCCGATAGCCGCAGGAGCAACTGCGATCGATGCTTCCTGCACAATCAAGGGGACACCGGACGGCCGGGCTCAGGTAACGGGCTGGATTGATCCGGTCAACCAATCCGCCGAATTGCAGGTAGTCTCGACCGACATCGACCTTAAAACCTTGCGCCCCTATTTGAAAAAACGCGTTTCTTCACTTGAGAACGCCGATGGCACGGCCAGTCTACATATCGACTTATCAATGGCAAACGGCGTGTACGATGCGGAGGGAGAAGTCGTGCTTGCTGGTCTTCACATGGGCGAAGCTGGAAGTGAAAGACCCGGGCTGCCCAAGCTCCTTCTGACGCAGTACCTCAAGCTCAGCGGAAACAGCGTCACGATTCCCTTCAGGATTACCGGTGATTTGAAGAACCAGAAGCACCGGATAGATTTCGGCGCACTGCTTTCGGGCGTCCTTAACAAGGAACTGGGACCAGAAGCGCTGCAGAAAAAACTAGGCGTTCGACGTGATCTCGAGGATCTCGATCAGGATCTGCGCCGCCTGCAGGACAAGGCCAAAGAACTGAAGGATCTCTTCTAATAGCTGTAGCCCCGGGTTCGGAGTACCGGCTTTAGCTGGGCAGTTGCCCAGCGGTCAACTGTTGATATCTGAACGCTTTAAGGCCCGCCTGAAGGCGGGACTACAAACGAGGCAGTTGCCCAGCGGTCAGTTGGAGCCGTTTGAACGAATTAACTGCCCGCCTGAGGCGGGACTACAAACGGGATTTTCAAGATTGGAAGTGTTTCTTTTCAGTGGACGTTAGTTACGTTTGAGAAACCCGATTTTATGTAACGCTGCTTGAACTTCCCACCCCAGTCCTCCGTATCCTGTAGTTGATGCCCGCCAAAAAGACACTTTCTGATGTTCCAACCCGACGAGCCGTTAATAATGACGCTTCTTCCTCGTCAATCTATCAGGAGGACGACGAAGTGAGGTCGATGAACGCGGCCGGGAGCATCGAAGTGGAGGAAAGAAGAGTTCCGGAAGACATCGAAAGACTTTTCCGTGAACACTACGCCACGGTTTTGCGGACCGCCTTCCGCATCACGGGCGACCGCATGGAAGCAGAGGACATTTTGCAGACACTGTTCCTCCGGCTGCTCAACAACGAGGCCCCAATCGATATGAAGTCACCTGCACAGTATCTCCGGCGAGCTTCCGTCAATTGGGCTCTGGACCAGTTGCGAAAGCGTAAACGCCAAGTCCCGCTGGAAGCGGCGGCCGAGTTGCCTGCCAATAGGTCCTCAGACCCCGGCACGCGACAGGCTTCCACGGAACTGGCTGACCGCTTGCGCTCGGGGCTCGCTGCGCTTCATCCGAAAGCCGCGGAAATTTTTGTCCTTCATCATTTCGAAGGCCTGACTAACACCGAAATAGCGCGGCTTTTGGGGACCAGCTGGGGGACTGTGGCGGTCACGCTTCATCGCGCTCACCGACGTCTCCGTAAGGACCTGAGATCATACCGCGGAGGAAGATCATGAACCGCAACGAGAAGGAAATTAAGGATGAGCTGTCCGAGGCCCTGGAACAGATCAAGACACAGGGTCTCAGTGACAGTGAGGTCGATCAGGCAGGAGACAGAGTCTGGGCGGCGCTCAAAAAAGAAGCAAGCGCGCCGCCGGCTACCGTTGCCAGGATTGAGGGATGTGCCGATTACCAGGCCCTGTTTCCCGAATACCTGGCGCATCGGCTGAGTCCCGCCCGGAAGACCTTGCTGGAGGACCACCTGCGGGAATGCGTTGCGTGCCGCAAAGTACTCTGGACTCGACGAAACCCTCAGAAACCGCGGGCCACACCGTCGATGCCCGGCATGAGACCGGCCGTGAAATGGGCGATCGCCGCCTGCCTGATTGTCGCGTTCGGCGTCTTTCAGTATCTGCTGGTTGAAAAATACCTCCTGACCGACACCAGCTTCAATGCTGTTGCGGAGCAGATTGACGGCCGTTTAATGACAATCGAGACCAACCTGACTCGGCCGGTAACCCTGGGTGAACAGATCAATCTGGAGCAAGTAATCAGAACCGGCCGGGATTCAAACGCGGTGTTGCGATTGAAGGACGGTTCGCTGGTAGAGATGAAAGAGCGATCAGAAATCTCGCTTGACGCCACTTCCAGGGGGCCGATTATCCGGGTTAATCGAGGCAGTATTATTGTTCAGGCGGCCAAGCAGCGCGAGGGGCACCGTCTTTCGGTCGACGCCGCCGATTGCCGCGTGACGGTTAAAGGCACGGTCTTTTCGGTTACCAAAGGGACGAAGGGCGCCCGGGTTTCGGTCATCGAAGGCGAGGTTTGGGTCGAGCAAGGCAAGAGCACCGAGGTCCTGAAGCCTGGTCAGCAGATGTCTACTCATCCCAGTCTGCGGCCCGTAGCTCTGACCGAAGAAATCAGCTGGAGCAGAAACGTCGATCAGCATCTCGCTTTGCTCCGTGAATTCGTGACCCTGGGATACGACTTGGTCGAGGGAATGGCGAGCGCCGAACTCCGTTACCAGTCGAACCTTCTTCCCCTTGTCCCTGAGGACGCGGTTTTCTACGCTGCCTTCCCAAACGTCACTGACAGCTTCGGACAAGCTTATGATGCGTTCCTGGCAAGGCTTAATGAAACCTCTGATTTGAGCGCCTGGTGGCAGGAGAAAAACCAACCGGCCAGCGGTTTGACAGTGGAAGAGGCGATTGCCCGGTTAAGGAGATTAGGTGATCATCTCGGTCAGGAGATCGTAGTAACAGTTGGCGGCCGGGAATCTGGGTCTTCGCTCCTGATACTGGCTGAGGTCAAGAACGATCTGCTACTTAGATCAGCGCTCCAGGATGATATCGCCAAGCTGAACACCGTGGGAAATCACCAGGTTGCGGTCTGGGTTGACAATCCTGCGGAGCTCGATCCGAACACGTCTGACCACTTGTTTTTCTTCCTCAAGCCGGGGCTCCTGGCCGTCTCGACCTCGACTGCGGAGATCCAGAGAGTGGCGCTCGCGAATACCGTCTCGATACCTTCCACACCTTTCATCGAGAGGCTGGTAAAAGCTTACGGTGAAGGCGTCGGATGGCTTTTTGCGGCAGATATGGAACGCCTGATAGGCGACGCCTCAAAAGCCTCGGCTGATCCCGGACCGGAGGTCACCGAGCGGCTGGGAATTGCGGACTTGCAGCAACTCATCGTGGAACAAAAGAGCGTCAACGGGGCGCTTCAAAGTCGCGCCATCCTTGGCTTCAACCAACCGCGTCGAGGCATGGCTGCCTGGCTTGGTGAGGCCGGACCGATGGGGGGCCTGGACTATGTTTCCCCGGACGCTTTTGCGGCAGCCTGCTTCCTGCTCAAAGACCCTGCGTTGGTTATTGACGAGATCTTCGCAGTCCTGCAATCCTCTGACCCGGAAGCATGGCGCGATCTACTGGAGTTTGAAAGCACGCAGGGGCTCGATGTCCGTGAGGACCTCGCGGTGCCGCTGGGAACGGAATTCCTGTTTGCAGTCGACGGCCCGCTTTTGCCTAAGCCTGGCTGGAAGATCATCGTCGAGGTAGACGACCCGGCTCGGCTGCAGCAGACCATCGAACATATGGTGGCCGGCATCAATGCCCGAGTCCAGCAGGAAGGAACGGGCGGCCTGACTCTGTTTCCCGAGACAACCGCCGGTATCAGCTACTATCGGCTGACACCCACTTCCGGTCCGGAAGTCACTTACATGTTCTGGGAAGGGTACCTGATCATGACGCCCGGCGCGGAACTCCTGACTCAGGCGGTTCAGTATCGGAACTCGGGTTACACACTGGCCAATTCCCTGACGTTCCGTGGCCTGTTCCCGATCGAAAGCAGCGATCAGTCTTCGGGGATTATCTATCAGAATTTCATGCCCCTCGTCGGTTCGCTGGCTCAATATGTACCCGAGCATGGAACCGGGCTAACACCGGAACAAGTCGCGAACCTTCGTGAGACGGCGTCCAAGATGCCGCCTACCCTGGTGGTTGTCACTGGCGAGACCAATGACATCATATTTTCGGGACGTGGTTTGCCGGGCTTGGACTTCCTGGCCATGGCGGCCTTCGGAAATCTAGATAAGATGGTTCAGCTCTCTCCGGAAGCGATTATCGAGAAATAGGCTCGCACCTGGGAGCACGGGCGCCTCGTCTGCAGTGCCATCGGCCCTCCCAATGCTGGTGAAACGGCACAAGCAGGCACGATGCCTGTGCTCCCGGCGCGTCAGATTGGCGCGCCGGAAGAGCGGCAACTGACCGGTGATCAGCCGAAAGGAAATACATGCAGGCAGTTATCGAGTTAGACAATCTGACGATACGGTTAGGCCAGCGAACCGTTCTCAAGGGGCTTAAAGGCGCCTTTTCAGGACGCTCAGTGGGGCTTCTCGGGCCGAACGGCGCCGGCAAAACCACTCTCCTGCACACCCTGCTCGGTTTCCATCAACCTGCCGCCGGAACCGGACGAGTTTTCGGGTACGACATCCAGAGCGAGATCAAAAAGATAAGGCATCTGGTCGGATACATGCCCGAAAACGATTCGTTCATCGCGGATATGACCGGTATCCGCTTCGTTCGTATGATGGCCGAACTGTCCGGTCTCCCCCCTGATCTCGCCCTGGAAAGGGCCCACGAGACGTTGTTCTATGTAGGACTCGGTGAAGCCCGCTATCGCCAACTCGGAACTTATTCGCTCGGTATGAAACAGATGGCGAAGCTGGCCCAGGCCATCGTTCACGGCCCCCGACTGCTCATCCTGGATGAACCGACTAACGGCCTGGATCCACCGGCACGCCAACGAATGATTTCCCTTATCAAGGACATACGGGCCACCGGGGAAACTGCCCTGATCCTCTCCTCGCACTTACTTCGCGATGTCGAGGAGTGTTGCGAGGAGGTCATGATTCTGAAAGAGGGCGAACTGGTCGTGTACTGCAATCTCGAAGAGGAACGTAAAGCCAATCGCAAGTTCCTGGAATTGGAAATCATCGGCGATACACAGCCTTTCGTCGAGATGGCGGAACGCCTTGGTTGTGAGTGCGCTGTTCACGGCACCTTTCGGATCAAAATGGTGTTGCCCGAACAGGTTCAGATCCGGGATCTCTACGTTCTTGCCGCCAGCAAGCAGATCCAGATCCGCAAGCTCAACTACAAGCGGGATTCCCTGCAGGACATCTTTCTGAAGGCGATGGAGGGCTACCGTGGCAGTCTACAAGCATAACTACCAGGCTTACACCGGGCCCCTTACCACCAGTTCGCTCCGCTTCCTGGTCCTGACCCGCTATGCCTACCAGAGAATCTTCAGTTCCAGGATCTTTCTGGCGCTCTTCCTGATTTGCTTTCTTCCCCCGCTGGCGGCAGCGGTCTTCATCTACTTTCAGCACAACGCCCGGATTCTCCAAACTCTTCAGATCCCGATTGAAGAACTGGTACCGATTGATGCCGCGTTTTTTCGGGTCTTCCTCTACATCCAGTCGTTCCTGGGCTTTCTTCTCGCGACGCTGGTCGGACCAGGATTGGTCTCGCCCGACCTGACTAACAATGCTTTGCCTCTGTATCTGAGTCGCCCCTTGACCAAGCGGGACTATGCGCTGGGGAAAATCTCGGTCTTGTTGATCCTGCTCTCCCTGATCACCTGGATTCCCTTGTCGCTTCTCTTTATCTTCGAGGCCAAAATGAGCGGCCTCGGCTGGATGTGGAAGAACATCCGGCTTGAATTCGCGATTCTCGCGGGCTCATGGCTCTGGATGCTGGTCATTTCCCTGCTGGCCGTCGCCCTTTCGGCGTGGGTCCGATGGAAACCGATTGCCGGCGCGCTGATCTTCGGAGTCTTCATAGTCGGGGCCGGTTTCGGCACTCTTATTAACACGGTCCTTTTCACACAGTGGGGCACGCTTTTCAATATTGGGGCACTCATGGAGATCGCCTGGAAATGGTTTTTGCAAGGTGAGCAGGCGCCAGGCCAACTTCCACTTTGGGCCGTCTTTTTTGGCTTGTTAGGCTTTTGCGCCGTCTGCCTGATGCTTCTGGCGAAGAAGCTCAAGGCGTATGAGGTGGTGCGATGAAGACGGACGAAGACAGAATCATCCTCGATAATGTCTCGAAGTTTTACGGCGAAGTCCTGGGTGTGAATCGCGTCTGCCTTTCGATTCCTCCCGGAATTACCAGTCTTGTCGGTCCAAACGGCGCCGGCAAAACCACTCTGCTAAACCTGATTTGCGGCCTTCTACGCCCGACCAAAGGCAAAGTAAGCGTGCTGGGGCAAACGGTTGAAAACCCGGATCTCCTCTACAGGAAGCTCGGCTACTGCTCGCAGTTTGATGCTTTTCCGAAAGGCTTGACCGGGCTGGAATTGATTTACGGTTACCTCAGGGTTCATGGATTTCGAGATCGCGATGCGCAGCAGATGGCCTGGTCGGCGCTCGAGATCGTGAATCTCACCGACGCAGCCAATCGCAAGGTCCATGCTTACAGCAAGGGAATGCGACAACGGATTAAACTGGCCCAGGCCATCAGTCATCGGCCCCAGGTCCTGATACTGGATGAACCGCTCAACGGGCTGGACCCCATGGCGCGGGCTGAAGTGATCGCGCTCTTTCAGCGCCTGGCCGCCGATGGCGCTCACGTTCTCATTTCCAGTCATATCCTGCATGAGGTCGACATGATTTCCGACCGCGTCATCCTGATTAATAACGGATACTTAGTGGCCGAAGGCAACATCCGCGGTGTTCGGAACGAAATGCAAGAGCACCCGATGCAGATCATGGTTCGGTGTGATCACCCCGAAGCGGTGGCGGCTAAGGCTTTTGAACTCAACCACGCGGTGGAAGTGAAGGTGCACGATGACGGTCGGGGACTGCTGATTCGAACCCGTCATGCCGATCAGTTTTACTTGATGCTCAACCGGATTGTGCTTGACTGCAACTTGAGCATTGAGACGGTCGCGCCGGCCGACGACGATGTTTACTCAGTTTACCAGTATCTGATCGGGACTGATGGAGGAAGGCTGTGAGCAATCCATTATCGAACGGCCTCAGCATTTCGAGTGAGTGGTTGGTCTGGATTCGGCAGGCACTCGCTATCATGAGGCTCGAGACGAAAAAGAGCTTTCTGGGGAGGCGGCTCGTCGCGGTCTACTTCCTTGCCTTGGCCCCTGTGGTCGTCCTCCTGATAAGGGTCTTTGCTCCTCTTCAGCCTGAACAACTAGGGACTCCCGGCGAAGCCGGGATGGTTTACGCCATAGTGTTTCAGACCTTCGTCCTGAGATTTGCGGTTTTCTTCGGCTGCATGTCTATTTTCACCAACCTCTTTCGACGGGAGGTGATGGAAAAGACGTTGCACTTTTACCTCCTGGCGCCGGTTAAACGGGAAGTCCTGGTAGTAGGCAAATATTTCTCAGGATTGCTGGCGGCGTTGGTCTTTTTTGTGGGAAGCACGATTGCCTGTTTTCTGCTGGTCTATGTGCCGTACGGCAACGGCTATATGAAGGAGTTTTTTGTTGAGGGCGTTGGGATGGAGCACTTGCTCACCTATTCGAGCGTGACGGCCATGGCCTGCGTAGGCTATGGAG